>CABXCB010000071.1 GCA_902510635.1 uncultured Pelagibacteraceae bacterium | reverse complement strand
TTACTTTTTATTTTAAGCAAATTATAAATATTTTTATGTTTGAAAGAAATAAATACACATTTTGTATAACTTGATGTTTCTTTCAATAATTTTTGTAAAAGTTTTTTTGAGAAAGTTGGTTTTAATTCAATAAATAAAGGGTACTTATTTTTTGAAGTTTTTAACAAATCTTTTAATAGTGGAATAGTCTTTTTATTTTTAGAACTTATTTCTTTAATTTTAGAATAATTTAAATTTTTTATACTAAGATTTTTTTTAAAGATTCTATTTAAAGTAAAGTCATGAAAGCAAATAAATTTATTATCTTTTGTTGAATGAATGTCAGTTTCAATTCCATATCCTTTTTTAAATGATTGCTTAAATGATTTAAGAAGGTTTTCTTTATAATTTTTATTTACAATACCTCTGTGAATTAACAGATCTGTCATTAAAAATTTTATTTCCAGCCAGTAATTGTTTTTACCTCTAGATATTCTTCTAATCCCCAAGAACCACCTTCGCGTCCATTTCCAGATTGTTTGTATCCACCAAAAGGAGTTCCAGAGTCTGGAGAATTTCCATTAATATAAACGATCCCAGATCTAAGTTTTTTAGATACTCTTTTTGCCTTTTCTTTATCTTCAGTTTGAAGATAATTTCCAAGGCCGTACTCTGTATCATTGGTAACATTAATTGCTTCTTCTTCTGTTTCAAAAGGAATAATAGAAAGAACTGGTCCAAAAATTTCTTTTTTTGCTATTTGCATATCATTTGTCACATCAGTAAATATGGTTGGTTTAATAAAATATCCTTTATTTAAACCATTAGGCATTTCAGGACCTCCTGCAGCTAATGTTGCGCCCTCATTAATTCCATCTTTTATTAAGTTAATAATTTTATCATATTGAACTTTTGAAACTACTGGACCTATATGATCTCCTTTTTTTGATGCTATATCTACTTTAATTTTATTGGCTTCATCCACTGCTTCATTTACAGCTCTTTCGTATATAGATTTTTCAACAAGCATTCTTGTTGGGGCATCACAAGATTGTCCAGAATTACTCATTACATTTTTTATTCCATCTCTAACAGCATTAGGGTAGGAGTCTGCAAATACAATATTTCCACCTTTACCACCTAGTTCTAAACAAACTCTCTTAATTGTTTCAGCTGCATTTTTTGTAATTAGTTTCCCTGCTCTTGTAGATCCAGTAAAAGAAACCATATCAATATCAGGATGACCAGATATATATGTTCCAACTCCAGCTCCATCTCCATTTACTAGATTAAAAACTCCAGATGGAAAACCAGCTTCATGAATCATTTCAGCAAACAACATTGCTGATACAGGAGCTATTTCTGAAGGCTTAAGTATCATTGTACAGCCAGTTGCTAAAGCAGGTATTACTTTAAGTGCAATTTGATTTATTGGCCAGTTCCAAGGAGTAATTAATCCACAAACCCCAATAGGTTCATAAAATATTTGATTATTTGATTTTGAGTCAAATTGTTCATCAAATTTAAAATTTTTTAGTCTTATAATGAAATCTTCCAAGTGCGCTTGGCCAGATGCATTTTGAACATTAGAAGACCAATCCATCGGAGCACCCATTTCTTTAGAAATTGCTTCAGTCATTTCACTAAATCTTTTTTTATAAACTGATAATAAATTTTCTAATAATTTAATTCTTTCTTCTTTGGTAGTTTCTTTCCAAGACTTAAAAGCATTTTTTGAGACTTTGACAGCTAAGTCAACATCAGCTTTAGACCCCAAAGATATTATGGCAAATGTTTCTTCATTTGATGGATTAATTACTTCAAAGTCATTTTTTTTTGCGGGTTCTGCCCATTCACCGTTAATATAGAATTTTCTTTTATCTATCATTTTTATATCTCATACCCTTTTTCTTCAGGCTCATTATCAATTAATTCCTCTGGAAAACCTAAAGCTCTAAAGTTTATATTATACTTTTCTTCAAGTCTTTTTACTACCATAGATGACCAGGCTCTTGATCCAAATTTTTTTTCAGCTTCTTTAAATATATTTAATACAAATGGAGATATTTCAAGTTCTGTGTTTAGTTTTTTTGAAAGTTGATCAAAAAGATTCATATCTTTTTTTACTAAGTCCATAGTAAAATTAATGTTATATGAACCATTTAAAATTACCTGACTTTCAGTTT
>CABXCB010000070.1 GCA_902510635.1 uncultured Pelagibacteraceae bacterium | reverse complement strand
GCAAGAGCGTTAGTCGGCTAATAAATAAATTTGCATCTGGAGAGATTAAAAAGATTAATATTTCAGGATGTATAGTGGAAAAAATCAATAATTCTTTTGTAATTTCCAAAGAAAATTGAAAAAAAGACTAATTTGGAACAATTTAGCACTTGTTAAATTTACAATAATTCTTACTTTATAGATATGAATTTTAAAAATTTAGCAATGTGGGGAATAATAATTTTTTTAACTATTGGTTTATACAATATGTTTAAAAATCCACAGGGATCTGTAGGCCAAAGTGACAATATAATATTTTCTGAATTTTTATCTGAAGTTGATAATGGACGTGTTGTTCAAGTTGAAATTCAGGGAAATAAAATTAAAGGAATAATGTCTAACGGTGAAAAGTTTTCAACTTATTCTCCTAACGACCCTAATTTAATTGAAAAGCTATCAAACAAAGGAGTTAGTATTTCTGCATCTCCAATTGATGAAAAAATGCCTTCACTACTTGGAGTTCTTCTATCTTGGTTTCCAATGTTATTGCTTATCGCAGTTTGGATATTTTTCATGAGACAAATGCAAGGAGGAAAAGGTGGTGCAATGGGATTTGGAAAATCAAAAGCAAAAATGATGAATGAGTTAAAAGGCAAAGTAACTTTTAATGATGTTGCTGGTATTGAAGAAGCTAAAGAGGAAGTAGAAGAAGTAGTAGAGTTTTTAAAAGATCCAAAAAAATTTAGTAGACTTGGAGGAAAAATACCAAGAGGATGTTTATTAGTAGGCCCCCCAGGAACAGGAAAAACTTTGTTAGCTAGAGCTATTGCAGGCGAAGCAGCAGTTCCATTTTTTACAATATCTGGTTCAGATTTTGTTGAAATGTTTGTTGGAGTTGGCGCTTCAAGAGTTAGAGATATGTTTGAACAAGGTAAAAAAAATTCTCCATGTATAATATTTATTGATGAAATAGATGCAGTTGGAAGAAGCAGAGGGGCAGGGCTTGGTGGAGGTAACGATGAAAGAGAACAAACTCTTAATCAGTTGCTAGTAGAAATGGATGGTTTTGATACAAATGAAGGTGTAATAATAATTGCAGCTACTAATAGACCAGACGTTTTAGATCCAGCTCTTTTAAGGCCAGGAAGATTTGACAGACAAGTAGTTGTTTCAAATCCAGATATTCTTGGAAGAGAAAAAATTCTTAAAGTACATGCTAAAAAAATTTCAATGGGTCCTGATGTAAATTTAAGAACTGTTGCAAGAGGAACTCCAGGTTTTTCAGGTGCTGATTTAGCAAATTTAGTTAATGAGTCAGCTTTATTGGCAGCTAGAAAAAATAAAAGAATTGTTACCAACCAGGAATTTGAAGAAGCAAAAGATAAAGTTATGATGGGTGCCGAGAGAAGATCAATGGTTATGACAGAAGATGAGAAGAAATTAACAGCATATCATGAAGGAGGACATGCTTTAGTTTCGTTTAATATGCCTAGCTATGACCCAATTCATAAAGCAACAATTATACCAAGAGGAAGAGCACTTGGTATGGTAATGAATTTACCTGAAAGAGACAAACATGGATACTCTATTAAATACCTTAAAGCTAGGTTAGCAGTTTGTTTTGGAGGAAGAGTCGCTGAAGAAATTATATTTGGTAAAGATAATATATCAACAGGTGCTGGAGGAGGAAGTGGTTCAGATATAAATCAAGCAACTCAACTCGCTAGAGCAATGGTAACTAAGTATGGAATGAGCGAAGAATTAGGACCTGTAGAGTATGGAGAAAATCAAGAAGAAGTATTTTTAGGAAGATCAGTAACCCAAACTCAAAGTGTTTCCGAATCTGTTGCACAAAAAATAGATAAAGAAATAAGAAAACTTGTTGATGAGGGTTATAATCAAGCAAAACAAATATTATCAAGTAAAATTGAAGACTTACACAAGATAGCGAAAGCTTTATTAACTTATGAAACTTTAACGGGTGAAGAAATTGAAAATATAATTAATAAAAACAAATATCCAATAAATAAAGAAGATTTAAAAGTAGAAGAAGATAAAGATTCTTCAGCACTTGGTTCGATAGGATTAAAACCAAAAATAGTTCATTAGATTAAAATGATAAAATATTACACTCGTGCGTGTAATTTTTATTATGGTTCTATATCAAAAGAAAAAATAAGAAAAAAATTATCACTCCCATTAAATGGAAAT
>CABXCB010000069.1 GCA_902510635.1 uncultured Pelagibacteraceae bacterium | reverse complement strand
ATAAGAAAAAAATAGGACAAAAAATTTTTGGTGTAAAAAATATCAATCATCCTGGTTTTAAAAAATTTCTTCAAGAAGGTAATTATTTTTTAGATTGTGATATTGTAAATTTTAATAAGAAAATTATGAAATTAATTAATTTTACTTATCCAAGTAACTTTAAAAAAAAATTAAAAAAATTTAAAATTAAAAATATAGGAGGATTTCATACTAGAAATGTTCCACATAGAGCTCACGAATGGATTCATATGTATGGTCTAAAAAAATGTGGTGCTTTATTGATTCAGCCGATGATAGGACAGTATAAAAAGAATGAGTATAAAAATGATATAATTGTTAAAACTAATAAAATTTTAATAAAAAAAGTTTATAATAATAAAAAAATATTTTTTGCAAAATATTTTTCATATCCAAAATATGGTGGTCCTAGAGAAGCATTATTACATGCTTTAGTAAGAAAAAATTATGGTTGCACTCATTTTATGGTTGGTAGAGATCATGCAGGTATAAGTGATTATTACAAAAAGTATGAGTCTCAAATTAAATGTAAAAAGTTTGAAAAAAAACTTAATTTAAATATTATTTCTTTTAAAGAACCTGTCTTATGTACTAATTGTAAAAAAATAGTTAACGAAAAGTGTTTAAATTGTAAAACTAATAAAATAAAAAAAATTAGTGGTACTCAAATAAGATTTTTAATTAAAAATGGAAAAAAAATACCTTCTTTTTATATGAGATCAGAAATATCAAAGTTAATAAATAAAAGTTCTTTAATAAAATAAATTAATAAAAATTTTTTTTAATAATATTTACAACTTCCTCATCATTTTTAAAATCATTATTCACTTTTTTTCTTTGATTTTCTGTTTTGATGTCATCTACTAAATCATTTATATTATTTAGATCAAAAGTTTTTGCTAGCACATTTCTTAATAATATTTCCAAAGGTTTATTTTTGTAATTTTGATATTTTGCATTTACTATTTTGGTTTTTGTATTTATTAGGTGCGCTTTTCTTTTAAAGATTAATGCATATTCTATAAATATACCTGACCAATCAGAGATAAAAAAATTATATTTTGAAAATTCTAAAAAACTTGAGTCATCAATAGAATAATTTAATGATTTTAATTCTTGAAAAGATATTTCTTTTTTTTTTATTGACATTGGATGAGGTCTAAAATTATAGGTTAGATTACTTTTATCTAAAAACTGCTTTAATATTTTATGGCAATTTAAATCATAAAAACCAGTGTTCCAAGAAGGGGCTACAAGGACATCTTTTTCTTTTCTTTTTGAATTTAGTTTTTTAATTTGATTGTTAACAAATAGATATGGATATTTTAAAACTTTAGTTTTTAAATTTCTATTTTTGATTATCTCAAGTAATTCATTATATTGAAACTTACTTGTTACTTGAACAGCATCAAAGTAATCAAAAGCACTCTCACTATAAATAAGGGTTAAGCTAACTGGAGTATGACTTAAATAAATATATTTGCATTTTGAAAATTTAGTTCTTTTAAAAATTGTATTTTCTAGATCTGGCGTTGATGAATACAAGTACTTAAAATTTGCAGTTAAAAAAAATAATTCTCTAAAAAAATTTGTTTTTAAAAAAAAAAAATTAACATTTTTAAATTCTTTATAATCAATATTCTCAAAGCAAAAAATTAAAACAGGTTTATTTTTTGATTTTTTAGAAATAAATGGTTCAAGATAATTTAATATAAATCTATTTTCACAAAAAAAACATAGCTCATTTTTTGATTTTCTAAATTTGAAACTAATGAATTTAATAAAGTCTTTAAAAAAATCTATCAATTTATATATTTTACTTATTATTTATCTTCTTTGTTTTGAAATTTCTTTTTATAAAATTTCTTAACTGATAACCACAAATTTTTAAAATATGTTGTTGTAGTTGCTATAGCTGCAATAATAGCTGATAATATAATACTACCAGTTCCTGGATCTAAATATGCGTAAGAATTTGAGGTCAACGCAAAGTAGAAAATAAAAAATAAAAAATATTTTTTCACAATAATTGTTGTATAATTGGAAAATTTTATATTTCAAACAATATTTCTAAAATGAAATCAATTAAAAAAAATTTGTACATATAACAGTGAAAAATATATTTAAATCAATTCAACCTTTTTTACTGATCTTTCTAGTTTTATCTACACCATTCACAGAATTCATAAATGTAAACTATTGGGAACTTACAGCTGCAAATTTTTGGCAATTATTTGTATATTTTTTAAGTATACTTATTTTTTACTTTTTAATTTATATATTAGTAAGATTTTTAATACCAAATAAATTTATTAAAAATATTATTTTTTTATATACTTGTATTTTTTTTTG
>CABXCB010000068.1 GCA_902510635.1 uncultured Pelagibacteraceae bacterium | reverse complement strand
TAAAGATTACTTAGTCTTAATAAATTCGAAAAAGACAATAGTTTTTTAAACCAATTTATAATTAATTATGAATAAGGTAAAAAAAATTAAATTTTGCCAAGTGCGGAGCTATGAATAAATTTTGTTTAATTTTATTTATAAGCTATAGAAATTTAAAATTTAGATGAAAAAAATAATATTAGTTGGTGGAGCTGGATATATAGGCACTGTTTTAGCCAAACATCTTTTAAATGATAATTATAAGGTTAAATGTATAGACAATCTAATATACAGCCAGGATGAGTGTATTAACAAATTTTTAGAGAATGAAAATTTTGAATTCATAAATATTGATATAAGAAATAAATATTTATTAGATGAACACTTTAATGATGTTCATAGTGTTATCTTGTTGGCAGGTTTAGTTGGCGATCCAATATCAAAAAATATCCTAAAATGAATGATGAAATAAACATTAATGGAATACTAAATGTTATAAAAACTTGCGAAGAAAAGAAAATTGAAAGACTAATATTTACGTCAACTTGTTCTAATTATGGAATCACAGATAACAAAGTTAAAGCAAAAGAAGATCATGAGCTTAATCCTCTTTCTTTATATGCATCAGCAAAAGTCCAAATTGAAAAATATTTAATAAATTTAAAAAGCAATAGTGGACTAAAACCTACAATTTTAAGATTTGCTACTGCATTTGGCTTATCACCTAGAATGCGATTCGATTTAACAGTTAATGAGTTTACGAAAGAAATAATTCTAGGAAATGAATTAGTAGTTTATGATCCTCATACATGGAGACCTTATTGTCATACCGAAGATTTTGCTTATTTGATTAAAGATATAATTTCAGCAGATATAAATAAGGTTGGTTTCGAAATTTTTAATGTTGGAGATAATGAAAATAACTTTACAAAACAGATGATAGTTAACGAAATATTAAAATACTACCCTGAAGGTAAGGTAAAATATTTAGAAAAAGGAGTTGATAAGAGAAATTATATAGTAGATTTTTCTAAAGTAAATTCAGTATTAGGATTTAAGCCTAAATATACAATTAAAAAAGGAATAGTAGAACTAATTTCAGAGATAAAAAAAAATACTTTTAATTTCAAAAGCAAAAATCAATTTGGAAATTATAATTTAAATATATAATTAAAATGATTTTACTTCACGAACCAACTTTAAAAGGTAATGAAAAGAAATACCTTAGTGAGTGTATAAACACAAATTGGATCTCAACTTCTGGAAAATTTATAAATTTATTTGAAAAAGAGATATGTAAATATACAAAATCAAAACACGTAGTACTTGTAAATAGTGGAACTTCTGCTCTTCATATAAGTTTGTTGTTATCAAATATAAAACCAGGTGACGAAGTAATCGTTCCTACAGTTAGTTTTATCGCACCAATAAATGCCGTAAACTATTGTAAAGCCAGTCCTATTTTTATAGATGTTGATGATTATCTTAATATAGATATCAAAAAAGTAATATCTTTTTTAGAAAATGAAACAATCACTAAAAATAATTTAACATACAATAAAAAAACAAAAAAAAAAATTTCAGCAATCATAGTAGTCCATGTGTTTGGAAACCTAGTTAATCTAAAACCTTTGATTAATATTTGTAAAAAAAAAAAAATTGATTTAATAGAAGATGCAGCAGAAAGTTTTGGCTCATATTATAAAAATTCTCAAAAAATAAAGCATGCAGGTACTATAGGAAAATTTGGATGCCTTTCTTTTAATGGTAACAAGATAATTACTTGTGGGGGAGGTGGAGCAATACTAACACAAAGTAAAGTTTTAGCAGATAAAGCAAGATACTTAGTTACCCAGGCAAAAAACGATCCAGTTAATTTTGTACATGATAATGTCGGTTATAATTATAAAATGACCAACTTGCATGCAGCAGTAGGAATTGCACAAATAAAAAATATAAAGAAAATTTTATTAAATAAAAAAAAGATTTTTAATTTCTACTTTAAAGAAATATCAAAAATAAACGGGGTTTCAATGATCTTAAATCCAAAATATTGTAATTCAAATAATTGGATAAATTTAATTCGAATAGATAAAGAAAAATATAAAAAAAATGTAAAACAATTAATTAAAATTTTTACCATTTATGGAATTCAAGTTAGACCAGTTTGGTTTTTAAATCACTTGCAAAAACCATATAAACATTATCAAAGATATAATATAATCAAAGCAAAAAAATTACTCGATACAGTTTTGTGCGTACCTTCTAGTGCAAGCCTAAAAAAAAACCAAATAAAGAAAATAACTAATTTGTTAAGAAATAAAAATATTTAAGTTTTTAATGAGAAAAAAGATTTTATTATTAGGAGCCGGCAAACATGCAGAATCATGTATTGATGTAATTGAAAGTACAAAAAAATATAAAATAGAAGGATTAATAGGATCAAAATATGAAATTGGTAAATTAGTTTGTGGATACAAGGTTATTTTAGAAGATAAAAATATACCATCTTTAAGAAATAAAAATATAAGTGTAGTTG
>CABXCB010000067.1 GCA_902510635.1 uncultured Pelagibacteraceae bacterium | reverse complement strand
AAGATAATAAAACTAAAGTTGATGGTCAAGAAATAGAAGAAGTTTTAACTGTAAATGGTGTTAGATTTTCTTTTAATGATGGTTCTTGGGGTTTAATTAGAGCTTCATCAAATAAACCTTCTCTAGTTATTGTCACTGAAAGCCCTACTTCAGATGAAAGAAAGAAAAAGATCTTTGAATTCATTGATGAATTGATCCAAAAAACTGGTAAAATTGGTGAATACGACCAAAAAATTTAATCTTTAGAAATTTAATCTTTTTGATACAAAACATTGATGCAAAATAAAAAAGATTTTGGCTTTGGTACACAAATACGTAAATCTCCTTACTTTGATGCAACTGTTAGATGGGGTGCAACGAATTTTTCAGTTTATAATCATATGTATATACCTCGTGATTTTGGTAACCCTGAGAAAAATTTTCAAAATTTAATTAATGATGCTATTCTTTGTGATGTAGCTGTTGAAAGACAAGTAGAAATAACTGGCCCAGATGCATATAAATTTGTTCAATTATTGACACCTAGAGACCTTACAAAACTTGCTATTGGGCAGTGTAAATACGTCCTAATCACTAATAATGAAGGCGGTATTTTAAATGATCCAGTATTATTAAGATTGGATGAAAATCATTTTTGGTTATCACTTGGCGACAGTGACATATTATTATGGGCTCAAGGAGTTGCCATTAATTCATCTTTAAATGTAAAAATTTCTGAACCAGACGTATCCCCTCTTCAGCTACAGGGACCGAAATCAGGTAAAATTATGCA
This sequence comes from uncultured Pelagibacteraceae bacterium, assembly GCA_902510635.1. Classification (GTDB taxonomy): domain Bacteria; phylum Pseudomonadota; class Alphaproteobacteria; order Pelagibacterales; family Pelagibacteraceae; genus Pelagibacter. The sequence continues at coordinate 1,865 of CABXCB010000067.1, read as the reverse complement.
AAAATTGTTTGGAGATAGTATAATAAATTTAAAATATTATTGGCTTAGAGAAATAGAGTTAGATGGTATACCTTTAGTTGTATCTAGAACTGGTTGGTCTAGTGAACTAGGATATGAAATTTTTTTAAGAGATGGATCTAAAGGTGATTTACTTTGGGAAAAAATTATGACTGCTGGTAAAGACCTTGGATTAAAACCAGGCCACACTTCATCAATCAGAAGAATTGAAGGTGCAATGCTTTCTTATCATGCAGATGCAGATATTAATACAAACCCATATGAAGTTGGTTTAGATCGATTAGTAAGTTTAGAAACTGATGTAAATTTTGTTGGAAAAGAAGCTTTAAAAAAGATTAAACAAAATGGGATTAAAAGAAAACAAATTGGTTTAGCCCTTGATTGTGAACCTCTTAAAGGTCCCAATACTACATTTTGGAAAATATCAAAAAATAATGAATATATAGGAAAAGTAACATCTGCAGTTTATTCGCCAAGACTAAAAAAAAATATAGCATTAGCAATGGTTTCAATTGAAGAATGTGTAATTGGCAATATTTTTAACGTAAAAATTTCAAATTCCAATATCAAAGCTACAGTTGTTGAAAAGCCTTTTTATGATCCTAAAAAAAAAATTACAACTGCAAAAATTTAAAATTTGAGACATCTAACAACAGAATACTACTAGCGCTATAAAATAGTAATTTACACGTATAACTTGTTAAAATTTTTTAAGAGAATCGATTATAATTAAATTAAGGGGCGGTAGAGGGAGACTGAAACCGCCTCTTTTTTTTTATAAATTCAAATATCTATAGATAAATACAGTTCCAATAATATACAAAAATATTCCAAAAAAAGCCTGTACTTTTGTTTTATCTATTTTGTGAATAGTGTTTGCTCCAACTCTTGCCATAAACGTAGTAATAGGAATAAATATTAAAAATGCAGGAATATTTATAAAACCAATGCTTAAAGGTAAATTAGCATTTAAAAAAAAACCTGAAATTAAAAAACCAATAGCGCCAAATAATGAAATAATTAATCCTATTGCAGCAGCACTACCGATGGCTTTTTTTATAGGATAACCAAAATATCTTAGAACGGGAACATTCATTACAGCTCCGCCAATTCCCATTGAGGCTGAAACAAATCCTGATCCAAATCCAGTTATTATTCTGGAAAAAAGACTAAATTTTTTTTTAGAATTAATAACTCTATTGGAACTCAATAATATATAGGTCCCTAAAATGTAAACTACTATAGAAAAGAATAAAACTAATGATTTTGTGAGTATTAAAGCGGCAAAAACAGTTCCTGACAAAACTCCAATTATTACAAAAATTATATAAGTCTTAATTATATTTATATCTACGTAATTGTTTTTTTTATGAGTTAAAACAGAAACTAAAGATGTTGGTATAATTATTGAAAAAGAAGTTCCTACAGCTAAATGCATTATGTATGATTGATCAATATTTAATGTTTCAAATATAAAAAATAAAAAAGGAACAGTAATTAGTCCTCCACCAATTCCAAATAAGCCAGCAAAAAAACCTACTGGAAAAGCAGTTAAGATCATCAAAAAAATAAAAAATGAGTATTCGTTTAAAAAAATTGAGCTAATCAATTTAACCTACTGAATGTGCTTGAGGAGCTAGTTTAACTTTGTCCATTATATGGTCTATTTTTTTAACGTCAGCATCTCTTACACACAAATTTTCACTTAAATATCTTTTCCAAAAATTAGATCCTGTTTGACCGTGAAACAAACCTAAAGTATGTCTCATAATTTGATTTAATCTTGTGCCTTTTTTTGTTTCTTCTTTTACGTAAGGAATAAGGTTTTCAATAACTTCTTGTCTTGA
>CABXCB010000066.1 GCA_902510635.1 uncultured Pelagibacteraceae bacterium | reverse complement strand
TGTACCTGTCTTAAGCCTTCCAATTTTAAATTTAAGTTTTTTTAATTGCTCACTTAATCCTGTCGTAGGTTTTTCATTATATCTACCAGCTGGTGTTTGTTTATCACCTACATGAATCAAACCATTTAAAAAAGTGCCAGTTGTTAGAATTAACTTCGATGTTTTAATTTTTTTTCCAGATTGCGTTTTAAATCCCTTTATACTGTTTTTATCAAAAATAAACTCAATTACAGGATCAGAAAAAACTCTTAAATTACAGTAGTTTAGCAATTTTTCTTGCATATATTTTTTATATAATGATCTATCACTTTGAGTTCTAGGTCCTCTGACTGCTGGACCTCTACTTCTATTTAGTAATCTAAATTGAATACCTGATTTATCTGCAACATCGCCCATCACACCATCTAAAGCATCTATTTCTCTAACTAAGTGTCCTTTCCCTAATCCACCTATGGCCGGATTGCAGGACATCTCACCGATTGTTTCAATTTTGTGTGTAAACAGAGCTGTATTAACTCCTAATCTAGCTGATGCTGCAGCTGCTTCACATCCAGCATGTCCTCCTCCAATAACAACTACATCAAATGATAAATCATTTTTCATAAGTTAAACTTATAACTCAATAAAATATTTACAAGATCAGAGAAGAAATCTAAAAAAAAACTCATAAAAAGCCTTAAAAGCGTTGTTTACCAACGAAAAAAGCTTAAAATTTATGAAAAAGCCTTATAAAACGAGCTTTATTTTCCTATGCAAAAATCGTTGAAAATACTGCCTAAAATCTCCTCTACATCTACTTTTCCAACAATTATTCCTAAATGTCTAGTTGCTAACCTTAAATCTTCAGCCGCTTTATCAAAATCCTCTGTGTTATTTTTATTTTCAAAGTTTTTTAAATTTTGAACACACTGTTCTAAATGCTGTCTATGTCTTTCTCTTGTAATCAAAATGTCGTCTGAGGTAATAAATTTATTTTTTAATTTTATTTTAATTGCAGAAATTAACTCTTCAATATTTTTTTCATTTTTTAAAGAAATCAAAATAGGATTTAATTTTTTTAATTTTGAATTCAAATTCTGGACTCCCAAATCAGATTTATTTAAAACAAAAATAGCTTTTTCATTAACTAAATCATTCAAAAAACCAGTAAAATCAACACTTTTAGGCTCTATTATTACAATGTTTAAATCGGCTTTCTCAGCACTTTTTAGGGCAAGTTTAATACCTTTTTTTTCTATTTCATCTTTGGAATCTCTTATTCCAGCAGTATCTGAGATTATTACTGGAAAGCCATCTATACTTAAGTGAGTTTCAATTACATCTCTTGTGGTTCCGGCAATTTCTGAAACTATCGCAACATCTCTTTTTGAAAGATAATTTAATAAAGATGATTTACCAGCATTAGTTGGACCAACTATAGCAATCTTAAACCCTTCTCTAATTCTTTCTCCAACTTTTTGATCATTTAATAATTTTTCAATTTCTTCTTTTATTTTTTTTGAAGAACTTTTGATATCTTTTAGAATATTATCTGGAAGATTTTCTTCTGGGAAATCAATTTTAGCTTCAACATTCGATAAAATTTTTAATAATTTTTCTCTCCATCCATTAAATTTTTCAGAACTTTTTCCAGACATAATTTTGATTGCTTGTTCTCTTTGAATTTCTGTTTCTGAAGAAATTAAATCAGCAATACTTTCTGCTTTAAGAAGATTTATTTTTCCATTCTGAAAAGCAAGCTTAGTAAATTCACCGGGCTCTGCAATTCTACAATTTTCAACTTTTGAAATTGATTTATGGATGGCATCAATCACTGCTCGACTACCATGAACATGAAATTCTGCCATATCTTCTCCTGTGTAGCTATCAGGCCCAGGAAACCATATAACTATGCTCTCATCTATAAGCTCATTAGTGTTGATTTTGTTGACTTTTCTGAGAGAGGCCATTCTAGGTACTGGAATCTCTTCTTTTGTCATTTTTTCAATAACTATTTTAGTTTCAGGACCAGATATTCTTATCACAGCTACACCAGAAATGCCGGGACCCGAAGATAATGCATAAATAGTCATCTACCTAGTATAACCAAATTTTAATTTTAGGAAATATTATTTATTATCTAACTTTTTAAAGTATCCTTCTAGATTTTTTGAGTAAAATTTATTTGAATCTACAGAGGTAGTATAAATCGGTTTTCTTGCTTGAAAAGTGCTAACTGTTTTAATCATTGTTTTTTTATTTTTATGATGATTTAAACAATTTTCATCCCAGTCAAGCTCACAAAAATTTAAAATCTTTCTTATTTGATCTTCACTATTACTTACAACATTTTCGTAATCGATATCATATATAAAATCTCCACATAGTTTTTTCCAAAACTTCATATAATTATCATACAAATGAAAATACTTAATAATATCAAATGGATCATAAGTCCAATCCATATCTTTTGAGGCAAAATTATTTTTAAAATTTGATAAAAAAGTATCTTTTAATTTTCTTTTGCTATGAATTATTTTAGCATTTTTAAAAAATAATTTGATAAATCCTACCCATATAAAGTTTTGAGGAGATTTATCTATTGTCACCATTGAATTATGGTCTAGATTTTTTAAGTAATTAAAGTACTTATCATTTACAATAGTATTAGTTGATAGTTGATGTTCATTAATTTTTTGAGGAAGAAGTTTATTATCTTGCACAAAATATTGATTTATAATTTTC
>CABXCB010000065.1 GCA_902510635.1 uncultured Pelagibacteraceae bacterium | reverse complement strand
TATTAATTTTTAAATTTGATAATTTTTTATTAATTGACTTAATTAAATTCATTTTTCCAAAAATCCAACTAATAAAATCAAATTCATGACTTAAATCCAAAATAACTCCACCTCCTTCAGATTTTTTTGCACTACTAGATTGAGAATATACTCTCCCCTTTCTCCATTTTTTTAAGTTTGACAAACAAAAAGAGTTTATAGAATAAATCTTTTTATTTTTAATAATTTTTTTTATTTTATCTATTACGGGATGAAATCTTAAGTTGTACCCTACAAATACTTTATTTTTTAATTTTTTAAATTTATGATATTTTTCAAATAATGGTTTTTCTACTAAAATTATTTTGTTTGATAGAATATTGTTTAAGTATCTTAAATTTTCATAATGTTTCTTAGTTTGTGAAGAAATTATAATATAATCAGGATTAATCTTTTTTATAGATGATAAATTATTACATCTATAAAGGTAGTTGGGAATTTTTTGTTTTGTTAAAACAAATATTTTTTTAATTTTTTTTATTTGGTTTAATATTTTACAATGTTTTTTTCCAATAGAACCATATCCGACCACTAAAACAATCATACAATTATAATTTTATCTTGGAGAACTCTGACCATTGCCCTGTATCTTGCCAATTACTTTCACTTACAGGAAAAACACCAACCTTAAATCCTTTTTTCTTGGTACGATTAATTAGTTCGTTCGCATTAAAAAGTTTATTTTTAGGAATTAAATTAATTATTTTTTTATTAATTATGTAAATTCCAATGTTTACTAAAAAATCAAATGAAGGTTTTTCTTCAACACTTTTCAAAGTTCCTTCATTAAAAATTTTACATACCCCGTATGGGATTTCAAATCTTTTTTCAGAAGCTACCATTGTTAAATCAAAATGATTATCCTTATGAAAATTATAGAAGTCTATTAAATCAAAATTAGATAAAATATCGCAGTTTGTTACCAAAATATTATTTTTAAGATTATTTTTTTTTAATAATTTTAAACTCCCTATAGTTCCTAAAGGCTTAGGCTCTTTAATAAAATTTACTTTATATTTTGGCTGAAGTTCATGAAAGAATGCTTTAATTATTTCAGATTTTTCATGAATACTAATAGTAAAATTATCTAGCCCGTAAGACATTAAATTTTCTATGATAATTTCTATTGCTGTATTATCTTTGATGGGTATAAGAGGTTTGGGTAATATATTAGTAAAAGGCTTTAATCTTGTACCTTTTCCTCCTGCCATTATGACAACCTGAAGATCTTTTATTTTTTTTAAAACTTTATTATTTTTAAAAATTTCATTCCAATTTATTATTTTTACTAATTGGTTTCTGTTATTTACCACTGGAATTATATCAATTTTATTATTTAAAAAATATTTTTTAATTTTTTCTAAAGAATATTGATTCTCAATAAAATAAAATGGTTTTTTATTATAAATATTTGAAATACTTTTGCTTAACTTTGCCTTTTTTAATATTGCTCTTCTGATATCTCCATCGCTTAATGTTCCGAGTAATTTATTTTTATTATCTACAACTGCAATACATTTAGTACCAGATTTGCTAATTTTTTGTAATGCAGATCTAATGCTTTCAGATGATAAAATATTAATACTCTTCATTATGGTAAAAATTTTAATACCCATTTGTTATTTTCTTTTTTCCAAACATTAGAAATAGATTTATATCTATCAATTATCTCCCAAAAAAAATCTTCTTCTATGCTGACATAATTAAGAAAGAAATTTAAATCTCTTCTTGGTATCTCATGATCATATTTATGAACTAAACTTACACCTTCTTCTCTAGTTATATGATTCATTCTAATATCTTGCTGGGCGTCTCTAGAAGCTCTCCCCATTCCAAATTTTGCATATGCTTGATACCAGTGAATTCCATCACACATATCGTCAAGACTTACATATCTTGTATACGTACCAGCTGAACGTCCATCAGGATTAGGTTTCATTCCAGTGTGTTTATAAGCATAATAATAATTTTCTTGTGGTATCCACTTTTTATAATATGAAAACCAATGCATTTCAGTTCCTGATTTTAAAATATCGTCTGGTTTAGGGGCTTTATAAAATTGAAGTTCTGATTCTGATATTTCATCTTTTCCAAAAATTTTTCTCTGTAAGCCAATATCTAAAAATTTTTCAACATTATTTCCTCTAAAATATTGGTTCTCCCATTCTTCAATACCTTCTTTTGGTAAATTCTTATATTTATCATTACCTCCATACTCTAATTCACCATTTTCACCATACATGATAAGTTTTATCCCAAACTTCAAAGCCATATGAAATGCCCAACTTTTTTGACCATATGTAAATGGTTGCCACATATCTCCAATTAGTTCAAAACACAATTTACTTAACTTTCTATGAAATTTCCCATTCGGCTGTCCAGAAATATTTGTAAAACCTGATTTTATAAATGCATTTAAATTATCTAATCCTATTTGAGTATAATGAAAAGGTGCCCAGGTTACACACAATGGGTTCATTTTATATTTATATTTTAACTGATGCGCAACATATGCACTATCTTTCCCTCCACTTCCTGGCACAATTACATCAAAAGAACCATTTTTACTTCTATATTTATTACATAATAGCTCTAACTCTTTATCTCTTTTATTCCAATCAATCTTTGAATTTTTTTCCATAGCCCACTGGCAAGCTGAACAAATACCATCAGAATTAAATTTTGTTCGAGGTCTTTGATTTGAGACTACACAATTTTTACAAAAAATTACCTTAGAAGGTAAACTATCATATTGGGTATCAATAGTAATATTTTTAAT
>CABXCB010000064.1 GCA_902510635.1 uncultured Pelagibacteraceae bacterium | reverse complement strand
ATTTTATTTTAATTCTGACTACTATATTTTGGTCGGGAAACTTTATTGTTGGTAAAGCGGCTAGCATGTTTCAAATTCCACCTTTTTCTTTAAATTTCTATAGATGGTTTTTTGCAGGATTAATTTTATTACCATTTACTTATAAGGAAATAATAAATAACAAAAAATATATATTAAATAATTTAGGTTTTTTTATAATATTGGGAATAACTAGCATTACTATATTTAATTCTATTGTTTATTATTCACTCTATTACACTCAGGTCATTAGTGGAATTTTAATGATTTCAACTATTCCAGTATGGATAATTTTTATTTCTTCAATTTTAAAAATTGAAAAAACAAATATCTTTCAGATTATTGGGGTCTTTTTATCTTTAACTGGAGTAATTTTTATTATTACAAAGGCTGATTTAAATTTAATAAAAAGTTTAAATTTTAATAAAGGAGACTTATCAATGGTTGTTGCTATGTTTTCATGGGCAATTTATTCTGCTCTTTTAAAAAGTAAAAAATATCAAATTTCTCAAATGTCTTTATTGGAAGTTGTAATTATTTGTGGATTAGTTTTCTTAATACCAATTTACATTATTGAAATGAAAATGGGCAATCCAATCATTCTAGGTAAACCTTTTTATTTAATTTTAGCGTATGTAGTTATTTTTCCTGGTCTAGCAGCATTCTTTTTTTGGATAAAGGGAATTTCAATTATTGGAGCAAACAGAGCTGGAATATTTTTACATTTAATGCCAATAATGGGAGCAATAATGGCAATGTTAATTTTTGATGAAAAATTTATGTTCTATCACATATGGGGAGCAATATTTATTATTGCAGGTATAACTCTTTCAAACAAAAAAAGTTAAATGCTTAAAGTTGCAATATTAGATGATTATCAAAATGTATCACAAGAGTTTCTTGATTTAAAAAAACTTTCAGGGAAATATGAAATAAAAGTATTTAGTGATTCATTTATTGATGAAAATGATGCAATAGAACAATTAAAAGATTTTGAAGCATTATTAATTATGAGAGAAAGAACTAAAATCACAGAAAATTTAATTTCTAATTTAAAAAAACTTAAATTTATCATAACTAGTGGAATGAGAAATAAGGCAATTGATCTAGATGCCACAAGAAAAAGAAAGATAATTGTAAGTGGCACTGAAATAAATTCAAACCCAACCTGCGAATTAACTTGGGCTTTAATATTAGGTCTTGCAAGAAATATTAAGCCAGAGATTGACAATATGTATCAAGGTTATTGGCAAACAACAGTCGGAGTGGAATTAAAAGGTAAAATTTTAGGATTAATTGGACTTGGACGAGTGGGTTCTGAAGTTGCAAAAATTGGAAAAGCTTTTGGTATGGAGATCATTTCATGGAGTGAAAATCTAAGTTTAGATAAATGTAAAGAGCTAAATGTTTTACCTTCAAATAAAGAAGACTTAATTGAAAATGCAGATTTTATTTCAATTCATGTGCAAGGAGGAGAAAGGTATAAAGATTGCTTTACACTTAAAGAATTTGAAAAGATGAAAAAAAGTGCTTTTTTAATTAACACATCAAGAGGTCCTTTAGTAAATGAAGATGATTTGATTATTGCCTTATCTACGAATTTAATTGCAGGTGCTGGTATAGATGTTTATGAAAAAGAACCATTGCCATCAGATCATAAATTAAGATTTATTCCTAATGCTTTGTTACTTCCTCACATAGGCTATGTAACTGCTGAAAACTATTCTATATTTTATACTCAAATGATTCAAAATTTAGAAGCATGTGTTAAAGGAGAGCCGCTAAGAGTAATTGAATAATTATGAAAAAAAAAAATTTAAATTTAACAGATAAGCAAAAATCAATTTTATTTGAAGAAAAAACTGAAGCACCAGGATCAAGTAAACTTAATAATGAAAAAAGAATAGGAAGTTATTGCTGTATAAATTGTGGAATTAAACTATTTGAATCAAGTACAAAGTATGAGAGTGGTTCAGGCTGGCCATCTTTTTACCAATCATTGCCAAATGTATTTGAAACCAAAATAGATAATTTGCTAGGTTATTCAAGAACAGAATATCATTGTAAAAATTGTGGGGGACATCATGGGCATATATTTGAAGATGGCCCTGAACCTACTGGTAAAAGATATTGTAATAATGGGATTTGTTTAAAATTTGAACCTAAAGATTAATTTATTCTAATATTTTTTTTAATTCACCATTTTTTTCTAATTCTCTTAATTCTACATATCCACCAACATGATGGTTATCAAAAAATATTTGTGGAATAGTTCTTTTACCATTTGCTTTTTTGATCATTTCATCCCTCAGTCCTTCCTTTGATGAAATATCTATTTCTTCATATTTAATATTATTTCTTGAAAATAGTCTTTTTGCTGCATCACAAAAACTACACATTGGGCCTGTGTACATTGTTATATTTTTCATATTTTATATATAATCATTTTTTTTTATTTTTCTTCTTATTTCTTTTCTAGATAATTCAAACTTTTTTCTATGTTTTATACTTTGATTTTTAGTTCTTTTTCTCCATAATTTGAAAGAAGATGACTTTAGAGATTTTCTCATTATTTTAATGACTTCGGACTCTGATTTTCCAGTTTTTTTTTTTATATCTTCAAAAGTTATCCTATCAGCCCAGGCTGCCCAAATGATCCAATCTGGATCATCTAGTTTTGGTTCATAATTCTTTACTTTGGTTATTGGTCTTTGGCCTTTTTTCATAGTTTTTTTAATATTTTATAAAAGATTAATGGAATATAATCTTATGTGTGATATAAACATTTTTAGATAGTCCTATCTAGCC
>CABXCB010000063.1 GCA_902510635.1 uncultured Pelagibacteraceae bacterium | reverse complement strand
ACCACAGAAGGCAGGTTTAGGTGGAGGATCAATGAACGCTTCTACGCTTATAAAATTTTTTATATCTAAAACAATTTCAAATTTTTCAAAAAAAGAAATTATTCAATTTACAAAACAAATTGGATCAGATGTGAGGTTGGGACTGGATTATAAAAATAAAGTTTTATATTCTAACGGCAAAATAAAGGTATCAAAAATAAAAAAAAGACTTTTTGTTATTATTATTAAGCCAAATTTTGGTTGTTCGACTAAAAAAATTTATAGAGGTGTAAAAAAGTATTCATCAAAAAAACTAAAAATCGGCAAAGAAAATTATTTTAGTTTTATAAATATTTTAAAATTACAAAATGATCTAGAAAAAGTAGTGTTCAGAAATTATCCAAAATTAATTAAAGTCAAACTCTTTATGGAACTATTACCAAATATACTATTTGTTCGTATGACAGGATCAGGTTCTTCTATGATTGGGTACTTTTTAACAAAAAATTCAGCAATAAACGCTGCAAATTTATTTAAAAAAAAATATAAGAACTATTGGTGTATCACATCTAAAACTATATAAAGTTTTTTTTTTGTGCTATACGAAAATAAATTTGGGGCTTAGCCAAGTGGTAAGGCAGCGGTTTTTGGTACCGTCATCCTAGGTTCGAATCCTAGAGCCCCAGCCAAATATGATAAATATATTTAGTAAAATATTCAAAAATAAGAATAGTAAAAATTATTATTCTTCAAGCTTTAAAAATCTTAATGAGAAAATAAATATTGAAAAAATATTTAATTTAATTTCTAATTTTTCTTCAACTAGTGAAATAAGATATGTGGGTGGAATTATTAGAAAAATAATTAATAAAGAAAATGTAGATGATATAGATTTAGCAACAAATGTTACTCCAAAAAATGTTTGTGAAATTTTAAAAAAAAATAAAATTAGTTTTCATGAAACAGGAATTGAGCATGGAACGGTTACAGCAAACATTGATAATTATAAGTTTGAGATTACAACTTTAAGAAAGGATATCTCAACAGATGGAAGACATGCTGATGTTAAGTTTTCTGATGATTGGTATGAGGATGCTTCAAGAAGAGATTTTACATTTAATTCAATTTATGCAGATTTGAACGGTAATTTGTACGATCCTTTTAATGGCAAGAAAGATTTAGAGTTAGGAATAGTAAAATTTATAGGAAATCCTGAAAATAGAATTAAAGAGGATTACCTAAGAATTTTAAGATATGTACGTTTTTTTCTAAATTATAGCAAAGTTAAGCACAATGAAATTTTAAAAAAAATAATTAAACAAAATATTAATGGTATATCAAAAATTTCTTCAGATAGATTATTAGATGAATTAAAAAAAATAGTTTCATCTAAAGGATTTATAAAAATTTCGAATGATGAATTTTGTAAAGATATTATTTCACTAATATTTCCAGAATTAATTAATCTAGAAATATTTAAAAATTTAAATGATGATTTAAAAAAAATATTTGATCAAAAAGATTTTATTTTTCTAATTTCTTTAATGATTATTGATGATTCAGATAATACTGAATATTTTATTTACAAATATAATATTTCAAATGATGATAAGAAAAGAATAAGATTTTTATCAAATATATTTTCTAAAAATTTAAATAAAGAAACTTTTAAAGAAAAAAACCTTTGGAAAATATTTTATTTGAATGGAAAAAACTGTTTGAATGACTTTATTAATTTTAAATTATTTCAAAGCCAAAGATTAGATAAAAAATTAATTAAATTAAAAGAATTTTTTCAAAATCAAGAGGTTCCTAAATTTGATATTAAAGCAAAAACTTTGATTGAAAAATATAATTATAAAGAAGGAAAGAAACTTGGTGATAAGCTAAAAGAGATTGAAGAATTTTGGATAAATAACTCATTTAAGATTTCTGATAAAGAATTGGATAATATAGTTAAAAACTAAATATATTTTACTTCAATAATTTCAAAATTTTTAACTCCTGCTGGAGTTAATATTTCTACTAAATCATTCTTATTTTTTCCAATTAAGCCTTTGCCAATTGGTGATTGAAAAAAAATTAATTTTTTTTCCAAATTTGCTTCATCTTTGCCAACTAGTTTGTAATCTATTTTTTCATTTGTATCTAAGTTTTTTAAAAAGACTGTTGATCCAAAAATAACTTTACCATCATTATTTATCTTGGTTACGTCAATAACATTTGCTCTTGCAATTAAATCTTCTACTTCTTGAATTCTTCCCTCATTATAGGATTGTTGTTCTTTTGCAGCATGATACTCAGCATTCTCTTTTAGGTCCCCATGAGATCTTGCTTCAGCTATTGATGCAACTATCTCAGGACGTTTTTTTTCTTTTAAAAAAATTAGTTCTTTTTTTAATTTATCTAATCCAATAATTGTAATTGGCTCTTTGTTCATAAATTATTTCCATTTGGCAATAGGAGGGAGAGACATTAATATTGCATTTGTATTTCCACCTGTTTGTAAACCAAATTTTGTACCTCTATCGTAAAGTAAATTAAATTCGACATATCTGCCTCTTTTTAAATATTGAATTTCTTTTTCTTTTTTACTCCATTTTTTATTATTTTTTTTATTTATAATTTCTTTAAATATTTTTTTAAATGTAACACCAATATCTTTTATAAAATTAAAGTCTTTTTCCCAATTTTTTTTTTTATAATCAAAAAATATTCCACCTATACCCCTTGTTTCATTTCTATGTGGAAGATAAAAGTAATTATCACAGTTTTTTTTGTATTTTTTATAGTAATTTTTATTATGCCTGTTACATAATAATTTTAATTCTCCATGGTACCATTTTTTTAAATTTTCATCTTTAATGCATGGGGTTACATCCATACCTCCACCAAACCATCCAAATGAAGTAAAAATATACCTTGTATTAAAATGT
>CABXCB010000062.1 GCA_902510635.1 uncultured Pelagibacteraceae bacterium | reverse complement strand
TTTAGGTTTACCATATAGTGAAAATTTACTAGTGAGAATAAAGTTAAAATTAAAACCAGATGGGTCTGTGATTAATGCAGAAATTTTAGACCATGCTAGAATGAATAAACCTGGACAAGCTTTTTATAAAGTTTTAGCAGAAAGCGCATTAAGAGCAATACAGCTATGCCAACCTTTGAGAGTACCTACAACTGGTTATGATAGATGGAAAGATATGCAATTAAATTTTGATGCAGGAGAGATGTTAGAAGGATGAAAAATAAAATTATATTATTAATTCTAATTTTTTTTACATTATTTCCGTTTAAAACTTTAGCTTTAATTGAAGTAGATATTACCAGAGGTAATCTAAGTCCTTTGCCCGTGGCAGTATCATCATTGTCATCTAGTGAAAATGAAAAAGAAACTTTACAAAAAGAATTAGATATAAAAGATCTTGGTTTAGAAATATCAAAAATTGTTGAAAATAATTTAAAAAAAACAGGTTTATTTAATCCATTAGATAAAGAGGCATTTTTACAAAAGCCAGATATTGCACACTTAAAACCAAGATTTGAAGATTGGGCATTAATTAAAGCTCAAGCGTTAATTACTGGTAAAGTAAATTTTCAAGATGGAAAATTAAGAGTAGAATTTAGGTTATGGGATGTTTTGGCTGGAAAAGAAATGTTAGCGCTGGCTTTTACAACTGTTCCAAAAAATTGGAGAAGAGTGGGACATATTATTACTGATAAAGTTTATGAGAGATTAACTGGAGAAACAGGATATTTTGATACAAGGGTTATTTATGTCTCAGAAAAAGGTCCAAAAACTCAAAGAATAAAAAAGTTAGCAATAATGGATCAAGATGGATTTAATACAAAATATTTAACTTTAGGAAATGAACTGGTTTTAACTCCAAGATTTAGCCCAACAAATCAAATGGTTACTTATCTATCTTACTTTAAAAACTTACCAAGAGTTTATTTGTTAGATATAGAGACTGGGATTCAAGAAGTAGTTGGTGATTTCCCAGGAATGACATTTGCTCCAAGATTTTCTCCAAATGGTAAAAAAATTATAATGAGCTTTGCAATGGATGGAAATTCAGACATATATACAATGGATTTAGAAAATAGAATTGTTGAAAGAATTACAAATCATCCATCAATAGACACTTCTCCTTCTTATTCTCCAGATGGAAAATATATAACATTTAATTCAGATAGAAGTGGTTATCAGCAAATCTACGTTATGAAAAGTGATGGAACAAATATAAAAAGAATTTCGTTTGGAAAAGGTTTATATGGAACTCCTGTATGGTCACCAAGAGGTGATTTAATTGCATTTACAAAGCTTCATAAAGGCAAGTTTTATATAGGAGTAATGAGGACTGATGGGAAAGGTGAAAGACTATTAACAGAAAACTATTATCAAGAAGCACCATCATGGTCTCCAAATGGTAGAGTTTTAATTTTTTATAGAGAAACAAAAACTAATAGTGAAGGAGAGGGTTTTTCTGCTAAACTTTGGTCAATTGATTTAACTGGATATAATGAACGTTTAGTAGAGACTGAAACTGACGCTTCAGACCCATCTTGGTCGTCATTATTAAGTAATTAGTTGTTTTTTTTAATAAAATATATTGATTTTTAAGCTTGTAAGATCTATTTAGGTGTGAAAAAGTAAATAAAAACAGAATTTAAGGAGCAGAAATGAACTTAAGCAAAAATTACAAAAACATTTTTTTAGCAATGTTTTTAAGCTTTTTGTTGTCAGCATGTGCTACACAAACAGCTAAGAAAGTAGATTCTCAAATCCAAGGTGATGTTTATACAGGAACAGATACAGTTGAATACTTAGCTGACGGAGTTCCAGATAGAGTTTTCTTTGCAACAAATGAATCAGTTCTAACAACTGCTTCTAGAGAAACTCTAAGAAAACAAGCTGCATGGTTAAGAAAGAACCCTGAAGTAACCGTAGTATTAGAAGGTCATGCCGATGAAAGAGGCACAAGAGAATATAACTTAGCATTAGGTGAAAGAAGAGCTAATGCGGCTAAAGATTATTTAATGACTTATGGAATCTCTTCAAATAGAATTTCTGTAATTAGTTATGGTAAGGAAAGACCAGTAGATTCTGGATCAAATCCTTTAGCTTGGTCAAAAAATAGAAGATCAGTTACAGTTAAAGCTAATTAGTTAGAATTAATAAAGACCCTATAGACTATTTAAATTTTTTATAGGGTCTTTTTTTTGCCATCATTATAATTACAAATAAAGTTAATGTATAAATTGCAGTATTATTTCTATTTTTTTTTAGTTTTTATAGTAACTGTTTTTCCAACAAAAATTTATTCAGAAAGTCATAATTTAAATGAAATTCTGGAATTAATTCAAAAAGATTTGAGAACTTTGGAAAGAGCGGTCTATTCAGAAAATTTTTCAAAAGATCAAGAGTCTAATACAAGCATAAACAATATGGACCAAAATTCAGAAGAGGTTCTTACAAGACATTTGCTTAAATTATCAGAAATAGAGAAGCAATTTCAAGAGCTGACGAATAAGTTTGAAGAAATAAATTTTAAAATAGATAAATTATCCTCAAGAGTTTCAAAAGTACAAGCAGATAATCAATTAAGATTTCAACAATTGGAAGAAGGACGGGTAATTAACAATACTGGTACTGCCCAACAACTATCATCTGACTCCAAACAAAAAAATGAAAATATGTTACCAGGTTCATCTGAACCGCAAGATTTAGGATCAATCTCATATAAGGACTCTGAAACAAATACAGAAAATCAAATAACACAGTCAGTTGAGTCTACTGCCACTGTAGTTACAGAAACATTTCAAGCAGAGGAAAAAATATTACCCGAGGCTCCTGCTGATAAACAATATGAGTTTGCAACAAACTTGTTAAAAGTAGGAGACTATAATACTGCAGAGAGAGCATTTAGAGAATTTGTAAATGCAAATCCAGGCCATGTATTAGCAGGAAGTGCTCAATATTGGTATGCAGAAACTTTTAGAATTAGACAATTGTATACTGATGCTGCATCTGCATATCTTGAAGGTTATCAAAAATATCCAAAAAGTGAAAAGGCTCCTATAAATTTATTAAAACTTGGAGTATCATTAGTTCAGATAGGAGAAAAAGATCAGGGTTGCTTGATGATTTCTGGTGTTCAAAAACAATACCCTAAAGCAAATCAAT
>CABXCB010000061.1 GCA_902510635.1 uncultured Pelagibacteraceae bacterium | reverse complement strand
TACTTTATCTTTAGCAACTTCCTTAAAAGAGTTTATTACCGAGCTAATATTGCCCGAGTTATAATCAACAATTGTGACCTTCATTAAACTTATAAAGAACCCTTTGTAGAAGGAATTGTTTTTTTATTCCTTGGGTCCATTTCCAATGCAGTTCTCAAAGATCTTGCTAATCCTTTAAAGCAAGATTCAATAATGTGATGACTATTGTCTCCGTAAATATTTTCAACATGTAAAGTAACTCCAGCTGCTTGAGAAAATGCTTGAAACCATTCTTTGAATAGCTCAGTATCCATCTCACCAAGTTTTTCAACTTTAAGCTTAACTTTCCATATTAAATAAGGTCTATTAGATACATCAATTGCAACACGCGTTAACGTTTCATCCATTGGTATCATTGCATGCGCATATCTTTTAATACCTATAAATTTCTTTGAAGCTTTTTTTAAGCACTCGCCGATAGCTATACCTGTATCTTCTGTGGTATGATGTAGATCAATATGAGTATCTCCTTTGGCTTTTATATTCATATCCATAGAGGAGTGTTTTGATAATTGCTCAAGCATGTGATTTAAAAATCCTATGCCTGTATCAACTTTGTACTTGCCCTTGCCATCAATATTTAAATCAACAGCGATGCTGGTCTCTTTAGTTTTTCTACTTATTTTTGCTTTTCGCTTCATAATTTAAAAAGGGTATATATCTATTATTGAATTATGGCAATAATACTAGACCTAGGCTTGAACTATTGAATTTAGTATCCATTTATAAGGTATGACAACAATAGTATTAGTAAGAAAAAACAATGAAGTAGTGGTTGCTAGTGACGGACAAGTAAGCATGGGAAATACTGTTATCAAAAGCACAGCCAATAAAGTTAGAAAAATTGAGAAGTGGAGATCTAGATAATAATGAAATTGAAATTGATATTAATGAAACAGGTCAGATGCCACAATTTGAGATTCCTGGAATGCCTGGAGCAAATGTAGGAATGATTAATATTTCCGAAATGTTAGGAAAATCAATGGGAGGGAAAGCTAAAAAGAAAAAGTTATCAGTAAAAGAATCTCATGAAATTTTAATTAATGAAGAATCTGAAAAATTAATAGAACAAGATAAAATTGTGAAAGCAGCAAAGAACTCCACAGAGAATAATGGAATAGTTTTTTTAGATGAAATAGATAAAATTTCAGCTAGAACTGACCGTGTTGGAGGAGATGTGTCACGAGAAGGAGTGCAAAGAGATCTATTACCACTTATAGAAGGTACAACAGTTAGCACTAAATATGGAACTGTTAAAACAGATCATATTTTATTTATTGCATCAGGTGCTTTTCAATTAGCAAAACCATCAGATTTATTACCAGAATTACAAGGTAGACTACCAATTAGAGTTGAATTAGATGCTTTAAATATTGAGGATTTTAAAAGAATACTGAAAGAACCTGATAATAGTTTAATTAAGCAATACAAAGCTTTACTAAAAACTGAAAATGTTGATTTAGAATTTTCAGAAGATGGAATTGATATGATTGCGAATTTAGCCTACGAAGTGAATTCAAAAGTTGAAAATATTGGGGCAAGAAGATTACATACAATAATTGAAAAAGTTTTAGATGAAATTAGTTTTACCGCAACAGATAGAAGTGGTGAAAAGATATCTATAGATGCTAATTACGTTAAAAATAATTTAGGTGATATTGTTAAGGATACTGATCTTTCTAAATTCATTTTATAAATTTTTTTAAAGTAATATCAAATTTTCCTTGGTTTGGATCATTTATTGATGCTAGATCCAATTGTTTTATTTTCTTCATAAGTTCAAAATTATTTTTTATATAATCTGGCACAGAATACTTTAATATACTTAGATCTTTAGATAAATATGGATCTTCTTTATTCTTAGATCTAGAACCTTTCCCAGTAATAACTCTAATTTTATTTACATTATCTAAATAACACTTATCGATAAAATTACTTATGATTTTATTCGCATTTTCCAATGTATGGCCATGTAGATCTATTAATTTTATATTTATATTTTTTTCAGTTTGATTAATGGTTATATCTTTATTTTCTAACTCATTGTCACTGTCTACAAATTTCTTCCAATCTTTTTTATCTTTATTTGTGATTTTTTTAATCAATTATGCTTGGGTATCAACTAATAACCAATTAGGATTTATAGATTTAACATTTCTTGAAAATTTCCAAGTATCGTAAACTTTTTTAACTTTCTCAGGAGATCCCGATATCAATTTCTGGTCTTTGTCCTTAACACAGGAAATTATTTCACTTACAAAATCAACTTTTACTTCTAGGTTATTATTAATTTGATTATAATTTTTTATATCTGCAGAATTTATTCCAATAAAAGTTGTTTCGGAAGTTAGGCCTTTATTTTTTCTTTCCTCAATAGCTTCATTAAAATCAGTAAAAACTTTTTTATCTAACAAAGTTTTTATTTTTTTTAAATCACCTGATGCAAAACTTGAAATTATAGACTCATATGCAATTTTAGCCCCGTTAAGAAATTCTGACTTAGCTTTTTCATCAAAATTTTCTTCATCTATTTTTTGATATTTTTCTTTTTTTGTAGGAAAATCATGGGGGAAAGACGTTCCAATATTTTCTTCATGACCTGTTTTTTTCCCTAAAATCCCTCTTAATCTAAGAAAAATAAAGCCAGCAATCATTGCCAGAAGTATTATATCAATATATTCAAAACTATAATTCATATGTAAATAATATTTACTATGTTGCTTAATTTCAACCGACAAATTAGATTAAAGACAAATGAACACAGTTATATTGCTTATTTTATTAGTACCAATCATTGAGATTTATCTTTTTATTAAAATTGGATCCCAAATAGGGGCCTTAAATACAATTTGTCTTATTTTTATCACTGCAGTAATCGGAATTTATTATGCGAAATATGAAGGATTAAACACATTAAGATCTGGTGTTAGTCAAATTTTAAAAAATGAAATTCCAATTTATGAGATAATTTCAGGTGCTGCTTTGGCTTTAGCTTCTCTTTTATTAATTTTACCAGGTTTTTTGACAGATATAATCGGATTTTTAATTATTTTTCCTTGGACACGTAAATTTTTTTTTAGAAAAATTCCAAAAAAAAAATACAAAAATAAAAAAAACTTTATTGATGGTGAATACGAAGATATAGATGATAAAAATTAAAATGGTTAAAAAATTTAAAATACTCACTCAATTTGTAAAAGATATGTCTTG
>CABXCB010000060.1 GCA_902510635.1 uncultured Pelagibacteraceae bacterium | reverse complement strand
AGAAACCACATGGCTCTATTATTTCCAGTTTAGCTCCAAGACATGAACATGTTCTTATAATTGAAGCAGTATTTTGAGGTATATCTGGCTCATATAAAGCGATTTTTGCTGTTAAATAGGCTTTATCGTGTGTCATTGTATCCATACAAAAATACTTTTTTATTAATATTAAATCATATAATTAAGCATAAATAGCAAATTAATTTATTAATGGCCGAAGACAAAAAAACCAATAGAAGAGACTTTATATTCACAGCTTCATATGCTTTGGGAGCGGTAGGAGTAGGCGCTGTTGCATGGCCATTGATAGATCAAATGAATCCAGATGCTTCTGTGAAGGCCCTTGCAAGCACTGAAGTAGATATAAGTGGAGTAGAAAAAGGTCAGTCCATAACTGTTCTATGGAGAGGTAAGCCAGTTTTTATAAGAAGAAGAACAGAAGAAGAAATTACAAAAGCCAAAGATGTAAAATTAGATGATCTACCACATCCCGAAACAGATGAAGAGAGAGCAAAAAATCCTGAGTGGTTAGTTATGTTAGGTGTTTGTACTCACTTAGGCTGTGTTCCTTTAGGAGACAAAGGAGAATATGGTGGATGGTTTTGCCCTTGTCATGGCTCTCATTATGATACTTCAGGAAGAATAAGAAAAGGACCTGCCCCTACAAATATGGAAGTTCCAAAATACGAATTTGTAAATAGTAACACAATTAAAATAGGATAAATAAATTTAATGAGCGATCACGACTATACTCCTAAATCAAAATTTGGAAAATGGTTTAACGACCGATTACCTTTATTAACTCTTTCAAATCATCTTGCAGAGTATCCAACACCAAAAAACTTAAATTATTGGTGGACATTTGGTGGAATTTTAACATTCTGTTTGATTGCTCAAATAATTACAGGATTAATTCTTGCGATGCATTATATAGCAAGCGCAGATTTAGCTTTTGGTAGCGTTGAACACATTATGAGAGATGTAAATTATGGTTGGTTGATACGTTATGTTCATGCAAATGGTGCTTCTATGTTTTTTCTAGCAGTTTATATTCATATTTTTAGATCATTGTATTACGGGTCTTATAAGTCTCCGAGAGAGATTATTTGGATTATTGGAATGATTATATATTTTTTAATGATGGCCACTGCTTTTATGGGCTATGTTCTTCCTTGGGGACAGATGAGTTTTTGGGGAGCAACAGTAATTACAAATTTGTTTAGTGCAATTCCTTTGGTTGGAGAAAGTATTACTAACTGGCTATGGGGAGGATATGCTGTAGACAATCCTACACTTATAAGATTCTATAGTTTACATTATTTATTTCCATTTTTGATTTTTGGATTAGTAATTCTTCATATTTGGGCATTGCATGTTCCCGGCAATAATAATCCAATTGGAATTGATATAAAAAAACCATCAAAAGATACTGTCCCATTTCATCCTTATATTGTAGTTAAAGATTTATTTGCTCTTTTAATATTTTTAATTGTATTCGCTTTTTTTGTTTTTTATTCGCCAAATATTCTAGGTCACGCAGATAATTATATTGAAGCAAACCCATTGGTTACGCCAGCGCATATAGTGCCAGAGTGGTATCTTTTACCTTTTTATGCAATTTTAAGATCTATCCCAGATAAATTGTTTGGAGTTATTGCAATGTTTGCTGCAATTTTTGTATTAGTAATTTTGCCTTGGTTAGATACATCCAAAGTAAGATCGGCAATATTTAGACCTTTGTATAAACAATTTTATTGGTTTTTAGTTGCAGATGTTTTGATTTTAGGCTACGTGGGGGCAATGCCTGCTGAAGGCCTTTATTTACTTGTGGCAAGAGTTGCTACAGCTTATTATTTTTTGCATTTTTTGGTTATCCTTCCACTTTTGGGAGCAAAAGAAAAAACTTTAGATATACCATTAAGTCTAACCGAACCTGTCTTAGGTGGGTCTTTAAATGAGTCAATGGCCAAAAATAAGAAAGAAATTTAATGAAGAATTTTTTCAAATTTTTTCTTTTTTTTAAAATATTTTTATTATTTAGTTTTAATTTAATTGCAGCAGAACAATCTAACAAATTACTAGATCCAGTTTGGAGCTTTAAAGGTTTTTTTGGCAAATTTGATAGAGCCCAATTACAAAGAGGATATCAAGTTTATACAGAAGTATGTGCTGCTTGTCATTCAATGAAATATCTAAGTTATAGAAATCTATCTCAACCAGGTGGACCTGAATTTTCAGAGCAACAAGCAAAAATAATTGCCTCGCAATTTGAAGTTACTGATGGACCAAATAATGATGGAGAAATGTTTACAAGACCAGCAAGGCTTTCAGACAAATTTGTTGGACCATACCCTAACGACCAAGCAGCTACAGCTGCAAACGGAGGAGCGTACCCACCAGATATGTCAGTTTTAGTTAAAGCAAGACAGGGTGGGGCAGATTATATTTATTCTGTATTAATGGGTTATGAAGATCCACCATCAGATATTACTTTAGATGATGGTGTTTACTACAATAAATATATGCCAGGCAATAAAATTAAAATGTCAAAACCTTTAATGGAAGGAGCTGTAGACTATGCCGATGGAACAGTTACTAGCGAAGAACAAATGGCAAAAGATGTTGTTGCCTTTTTGGCTTGGGCTGCAGAACCACACTTGGAAGCAAGACATAAAATTGGTTTTAGAGCGATGATTTATTTGTTTATAATAACTATACTAGTTTACTTTAGTATGAAAAAACTATGGTCACGTATTGAATCTAAAGTTTAAAATATCACCATCTTTAACTATATAATCTTTACCTTCTAATCTCATCTTTCCATTATTTTTTGAATTCAACCACCCGTTATTTTTAATAAAATCATCATAAGAAACTGTTTCTGCTCTAATAAATCCTTTTTCAAAATCAGTATGAATGGTGCCTGCTGCCTTTGGGGCCAAGCAATTTATTTGAACTGTCCAGGCCCTAGATTCTTCTGGTCCAGATGTAAAAAAAGTTTCCAACTCAAGAAGCTCATAGCCTTTTTTAATTAGTTTATTTAACCCAGTTTCTTTTAAATTAATCATTTTCATATAGTTGTCTTTTTCTATATTTTCTAATTGGTTAATTTGGTTCTCAATATCAGCAGAGATTAGAATTGTATTTTTTTCTCCAAACTTATTTATAAATAACTCTGTGTAGTTGTTTCCCTTAGATATACTTTTTTCATCAACATTGCAGACATATAATTTGGGTTTAATTGACAATAAACTAATTTG
>CABXCB010000059.1 GCA_902510635.1 uncultured Pelagibacteraceae bacterium | reverse complement strand
AATCTTCTCTCTGAATTAACAAAAATAACAAATACTCGATTTATAATAGTCACTCACCATGCATTAACTATGTCAAAAATGGATAGACTTTACGGAATTACCATGCCAGAAAAAGGAGTTAGCCAGCTTGTTGCCGTTGACTTGCAAAAAGCTGAGAGTATGGTTGCTTAGATGACTAAAGACTCATTTAAGACTCGCCTAGAAATTGCAAAAAATAAGATAAAAAAAATTAAAAATAACGAAAAAAACCAGAAAACTTCTAATTTAGGTGAAGCCTTTAAAATGAGTACTGAGCTTGTAGCTTCAGTTGCAGTTGGGACAATTATTGGGTTTATTTTAGACAATTGGTTTGGTACTAAACCATGGTTAATTTTAATATTTTTTTTTATTGGTGTAATTGCTGGAATATCAAATGTAATTAGATCTGCAAAAAATATGCAAAAGTAATTTATTAGAAAGAAAAAATGGCATCAAATCCAATGTACCAATTCAATGTTTACAGAATTGGACCTGAAATAAAACTGGGTGAAGTTGATTTATCTTTCACCAATGCAAGTTTATTTATGGTGATCAGCTCTTTGGCTGTTTTGATTGTATTTAATTTAGGTTCAAAAAAAAATTCTTTAATTCCAAATAAAATTCAGCTTCTCGCAGAACTTAGTTATACATTTGTATCAAAAATGATAAGTGATACTGCAGGCTCTAAAGCAAAACCTTACTTTTCATTCATATTTTCTTTATTTATGTTTGTATTATTTTGCAATATGTTCGGTATGATTCCTTATGCATTTACAGTAACAAGTCACATTATTGTTACTTTTGTTTTAGCAACATTTATTTTTTTTGGAGTTACTATAATTGGTTTTATTAAACATGGCTTTGGATACTTAAAGTTGTTTGTGCCAAGTGGAGTTCCTGTTGTTCTTTTGCCATTAATAGTAATTATAGAAGTTATTTCTTATTTAAGTAGACCCGTAAGTTTATCAGTGAGATTATTTGCAAATATGATGGCAGGTCATACTATGATGAAAGTATTCGGAGGCTTTGTTATTAGCCTTGGAATAGTCGGCGGATGGTTGCCGCTTGGCTTTTCGGTAGCTTTAACAGGTTTGGAGATATTAGTTGCTTTTCTACAGGCTTATGTTTTTGCAATATTAACCTGCATCTATTTAAATGATGCATTAAATTTACACCATTAACAATTTATAGGAGGATATAATGGAACTAGAAGCAGCAAAGATGATCGGAGCAGGACTTGCGGCAATTGCGTTAGCAGGTGCTGGAGTAGGAATTGGTATTATATTTGGTAATTACCTTTCTGGAGCAATGAGAAACCCATCAGCAGCTCAAAAACAATTTCCAAACTTGCTATTAGGTTTTGCATTAGCAGAAGCTACTGGTTTATTTGGTTTGGTTGTTGCATTGATAATTTTATTTGCATTTTAATTAATGTTTTTAAGATTTTCTCAAACTCTATTAATTTACTTTCTATTTTTTTCTTATGTAGAAAGTGCTGAAAGTGGAGGAATGCCACAACTTAATCCTGAGTTTTGGTTTTCACAAATCTTTTGGTTAATAATTACTTTTGGAATAATGTTTATATTATTATCAAAATTAGTTTTACCAAAAATAAGTGAAAACCTAGAGGTAAGAAAAGCTCAAATTTTAGAAAATATTGAAGCAGCTGAAAAAAAACGAGAAGAAAGTGATAAAAAACTAAAAGAGTATGATCAATTAATACTTAATAGTAAAAATGAAGCAAAAAATTATTTTAATAAAGCTAGAGAGAAAATATTAAAAGATGTGGATAAAAAAAGAGAAAGCCTAGAAAAAGAAATTAATGAAGAAGTAAGCAATGCTGAAAAAGAAATATTAGATTTAAAAAATAAATCTCCAGAAAAAATTAGAAAAATTTCAGTCGAAACATCTTCAGATTTAATTAAAAAGCTATTAGGAATTGAGGTAAATAATAGCAGTATTTCTGCAATAGTTGAAGATGTATCAAGGAAAACAAATTAATTATGACTATAGATGCAACTTTTTGGGTAGCTATTTCTTTCATACTTTTTATTGGATTATTGATTTACTTCAAAATCCCACAAAAAGTAAATGAAATATTAAATCAATTAATTTCTAATATAAAAAATGAAATTAACGAAAGTGAAAAGCTCAGAAATGAAGCTAAGGTGCTTTTAGATAATTCTCAGTCAAAATTAGATAGTGCTACTGAAGAAACAAATAAGATAATTGAGCAAGCCAAAAAAGATGGTGAAAATTTAGTTATCGAAATAAATGAAAAATTTCACAAGTCAGCAGAAATTAAAAAAAAACTAGCTGAAACTAAAATTACTCAAATGAAAGAAGCTGCTATAAAAGAAATTAAAGATACCTCAATAAAAATAGCAGTAGATTCAGTTAAAAAAATAATTTCTACTTCGGTAGATAAAAACAAATTAGATGCAATTTTTGAAAAAGACCTGGAAGAAGCAAAAACTGAATTAAAAAAAATTAATTCATAGTATTCAAAAAAATATCTTACTTTATTATCGAAAAGAATATAAATTATTTATATGAATTCAATTGTTATTGGGTCTGGATTTGGTGGTATTGCTGCTGCTTTAAGATTGAGAGCAAAAAATCATAAAGTTACATTAATTGAAAAACAACCAGATCTAGGAGGAAGAGCAAGAGTATTTAAGAGAAATGGATTTACCTATGATGGTGGTCCAACGGTTATTACAGCTCCCTATTTGATTGATGAATTGTTTGAATTATTCAAAAAAAATCCCAAAGATTATATTGAGCTATCTCCACTTAAAATTTGGTATCAATTTATTTTTGAAGATAAATCTAAATTTAATTATTCAGGTAATGAAATTGAAATGAAAAAACAAATAGAAGAAATAAATAAAGAAGATGTCAAGGGTTATGAAAAATTAGTAAATTTCACAAAAAAAATTTTTGATAAAGGATTTACAGAACTTTCTGATGTTCCATTCGATAAACCATCGATAATGATGCAACAATTACCAGCATTACTTAAACTTAAAAGCTATAAGTCAGTTTATTCATTAGTCTCATCATATGTAAAAAATGAAAAATTAAGAAGAATATTAAGTATGCATCCTCTTTTGGTTGGTGGAAATCCTTTTACCACAACTTCTATTTATGGGTTAATTTTATACTTAGAAAAAAAATGGGGAATTCATTACTCAATGGGTGGAACTGGAAATATTATAAAAGGTTTTGAAAAATTGATGAATGAAGTTGGTATAGAAATAATAAAAGGAAAGGAAGTAAATAAAATTATTTCAGATGG
>CABXCB010000058.1 GCA_902510635.1 uncultured Pelagibacteraceae bacterium | reverse complement strand
AAACTTATTAGCACTTGAATTTCAAAGGCAAAATAGATCCAAAATATTTGGATCAGACTTAGAAATAAAAAAAAAATTAAATAAATATGTAAATGGTTCAATAAAATATAATGGAAAAAAAATTCCAATGAAGTTGAGAGTAAAAGGAGATAGGAAAATTCATTATGATAAAGTGCTTTCTACATCTTATAAGATAGATATTAGAAAAGGTAAAAAACTATGGGGATTAGAAGAATTTTCTTTGCAAAAACCTATAGTAAGAAATTATGCTTATGAATATATTTTTCATAAGTTGCACCATGAAGTTGGAAATATTTCTCTAGAATATAAATTGGTTAATCTTTCAATAAATGGTTTAGATCATGGAATATATTCTATAGAAGAAGGCTTTTCCAAAGAACTAATTGAGAGACACACAAAAAGGAACGGTCCTATTTATGGAATTAAAGATGATCTATCCAGTGTTTATCCAAATGTAATTTATGATAGCTACTCGGAGTTATATTGGAGAGAAAATAATTTAGATTTGTTGAAAGCAGGCTATGGTATTTTAAATTTAATTAAAGAAAATGATGAAAAGGCTACTGCTTTTATAGATTGGGAGGCCTGGGGAAAATTTTTTGCTGTAACTGATATGTTAGAAGCCTACCACGGAGCTTTAGCTAAAAGTGTCAGAATATACTACAATCCAATATCAGGAAAAATCGAACCAATAAGCTTTGATGGTCATCACGGAACTGCTAATTTTTCAAATTTTATAATTTTAGATTTTTTAAAAGAAAATCCATCATGTTCTTGGATTTGCAATGAAAAGAAATGGTTTTTAAGATTTCTTTTAGATGAAAATAACAATCCAAGAAAAGAATTTCTGGAATACTATTTAAAATATCTAAAACAGATAAGTAGTGATGATTTTTTAAAAAACTTTGAAAAGAAATATTCAAAAAAAATTAATAACCTGAATAAACTATTTTATTCTGATTTTTCTACTTATGACAATATATTTTGGAAGGGAATATTTCCTTATGTTTATAAAAAAAATTATTTAAGAGAAAGAGCAAAGAAAATAAACCAAAAACTAAATTCTACAAATATCTCAAATTTTTTATTTTCTAAAAAAAATAATCATCTTAGTATTAAATTTGCAGAAAAAAGTAATCCAATAAAAATAATTTCAAATTGTGATACAAGTAATTTTAAGATTCAAATATGGATTCAATCAAGTAAAAAAATATATTGGCCAAATAATTGTGAACAACTTATTTTAAAAACAATCGACAATGGTCTAAAAAAAGTCCAACTTTATGATAATCCTATTCTAAATAATATTTTACCAAAAAACTTAAAAAACCTTCCAACTATATATGATAAAATTAGTGGCAATTTTAAAGAAAATACTTTTTTCCCTGAAAGTGATGAGGTTGTAATTTTAGAGAGTGTAAAATTACCTAAAAATAATAATTTAAGATTAAGAAATAATCAAAAAATTATTTTGAAAAATGGTTCGAGCTTAGTACTTTTTGGAAATTTATATGTAAATGCGCAAAAAAATAATGAGGCAATAATAAAAGGAGTAGAACCTGGATACGGATCGATTGTAAGTATTAATAATATTTTTAATGTTAATAATTTAAAAATTGAAAAATTAACCGCACCAAAGATAAGTGGATACACATACTATGCAGGAGTTAACATTTTTAATTCTAAGGTTAATTTGAAAAATGTTATTTTTATTAACTCACTTAGTGAGGACACATTGAACCTAATAGATTCAAACTCAACTATTTCTAATTTAAAATTTATAAACTCAAAATCAGATGCTTTAGATATTGATGGGGGTACTTCAAATATGAACCATATTTATTGTAAAAATATTGGAAACGATTGCTTAGATTTTTCAAATGCTACTATTTTAGCTGACAATATTTTTGCAAATTATGTTTTTGACAAATCAATCAGTGTAGGTGAAAAATCTAAAGTAAAAATTAAAAATGTAAAAATTTTAAATTCTGAAATTGGATTAGCTGTTAAAGACAATTCGGATGCAGAATTGATTTCACTTGATATTAAAAATACAAAACTTCCAATTGCTGTATTTGTAAAAAAAAATGAATATGGCCCGGCAAATCTGAATATAAAAAAAATTAATTTAGAAAATAGCAAAAAAATCTATCTTGTTGATGATAAAAGCAAGTTAACAATAGATGGGGTGACTTACGCAGGTAATGAGTCTGGAGAAGTAATTGAGTCATATCTTTATGGTAATAAATATGGGAAAGCTACAGTTAGAGAATAATAAAAGATTCGAAAGAAAGTATGTTGCAGAGGCAAATAAATCTTGGATATTTAGAGATATGCTTCGTGAAAAAAAATTCTCTAAAATTTACAGCAAAAGAAAAGTAATTTCTTTATACTTTGATACTATAGATTTTAAATTTTTTAGAGAAAATATTGAAGGTGTAGGAACTAGAATTAAACCAAGATTAAGATGGTATAAAAATAACAACCAAGAAAGTTCTCAAGTTAATACAATACTTGAATTAAAAAAAAAAAAAGGTTTTGTTGGAACAAAAATTCAATTCAATTTTGGAAAATATGAAAACTCCAAAGATATAATTGATAAGGCAAAAAATTTTGATTTTCAAAACAAAATTTCAAACATTTTGAAAAGACAAGTTTTTCCAGTAATGATTACTTCATATGATAGAGAATACTATTTAAACTATGATAAAAAATTTAGGTCAACAATAGACACAAATTTTTTCCTTTTAAGTAGTGAACTTCATTTGGCCTAAAATATCTTTTATCGACCTTAATTAAAATTTCTTTTTTTTTATTGTTAATTAAAATTGCTTTTTCATTTAATCCTTTTCCTTGCCATTTAATTTTAAAGCCAATTTGCTTACATGCTTCGCTTATAAACTCTTTAACACTATAAGTTTTTCCAGTTGCAATTATAAAATCATCAGGTTTATTCTGTTGCAAAATTTTCCACTGCATCTCTACATAATCTTTTGCGTGACCCCAATCTCTTTTTGCATAAATATTTCCTAAATAAAGTCTCTTTTCCAAACCAAAAAATCTTCTTGCCAAAAATCTAGTTATTTTTCTTGTTACAAAAGTTTCACCTCTTCTAGGACTTTCATGATTAAATAAAATGCCAGAAGAAGCAAATATGCCATAACTTTCTCTATATATTTTTGTTATCCAGTGAGAATATAATTTTGCAGCTCCATAAGGTGATTTAGGAACAAAGTTAGACTTTTCATCAAATATTTTCTTTGCATTTACTTCACCAAATAACTCAGATGTACTTGCTTGGTAAAATTTTGTTTTTTTTAAATTTAAAAATCTTACTGCTTCAAGAATTCTTAATGTACCGATTCCTGATACCTCAGAAGTATATTCTGGATTTTCAAATGAAACACCTACATGGCTCTGTGCTCCTAAATTATATATTTCATCAGGTTTAGTTTTAGATATTAAATTATAAATATTATTAGAATCTGTTAGATCTCCATAATGTAAATAAAAATTGGTTTTATTATGTGGGTCAATATATAAGTGATCAATT
>CABXCB010000057.1 GCA_902510635.1 uncultured Pelagibacteraceae bacterium | reverse complement strand
AATTGCAGTTACTAGATCTTGCCTATCTTGTTCCATTTTTTTTATTTCACTTTCATATTTTTCAGTTTCTTCATCAGCTCTTAAATTTACAGAGCCTAATTTTTCTCTTGCTCTTTTTTTTTCATCTAATAATTCTTCTTGGGTAACTGCATCAGGAAATTCTTCATTTTTTTCTAAATTAGAAAATTCTAAAATATTATTTGCATTTAGTTCTAATTCACCTTCTACTCTATCTAATAAATCATTCTTTCTTTTTCTTAGTCCCTCTATTGTTGCACCTGAACTTGCTTTTCTTTCTCTTATTTGAATTGTATCTTCTTTGGTGTTATTTAATTCAGTGTTTAAATTTAAAATTTTAATATCTGTTTCTTCTATAATTGTTTCATTTTCTTGTTTTTCTTTTTCAGCTAATCTTAAACTTTCTGAAATTTGACCTTTTTTCTCTGCTTGAGATTGTGGTTGTTTTTCTAACTCATTTAGCTTTGTAACTAATTTTTGCTTTCTTTCATTAAGTTCATTTATCATTTTCTCTGAATTTGTTAAAAGATTTTTCCAACTTTCTATTTCTTTTTCTATAACTTTTATTCTTTCATTTCTTTTAATAGATTCTTTTTTAATATTTTGATTTTTACTATAACTATTAGCATATTCTTCTATAATTATTTTACATTTATCAAGAACAGTTATTGCGTCATCATTTTTTTTAGCATTTATCAATTCTTTAACTTTTTCTATCTCAGTGTTTAATTTATTTTTGGCTTCATCTAAGTCCTCATTAGATTGCTTTTCAGTATCATAGTATTTTGAATCAATTTCAATTAATTCAAGTTTTTCTTCTCCAAGTCTTTTTTCATTTGAATTTGCATCAATTACTATACTTTTTTCTCGATCGATATCTTCATCAATTGTTTTAAGCGATGATTTTATGTAAGCCAACTCTTCTGTTATTCTTTGATTTTCTTCATCCAAGCTTTTTAATTCTAAATTAAGTCTTTGTATTTTTGAAATATTTTCAATATTTTTATTTCTGATTGGGTTTATTTTCTCAGTTTCTAAGTTGACCTGTTTTTCTAATTCTTCAATTTTATCATTAAATTTTTTTACTTCATTTTCAGCATCATTATTTATTTGATTTTCAAGATTAATTTCATTTTCGATATCTTTTAGTCTTAAATAGTAAAGCCCAGCTTCAATTTTTTTAATTTCTTCAGATACCAATTTATATTTTGCGGCCTCTTCTGCTTGTTTTTGAAGTCCCGCTAACTGTTTTTCTTGTTGTCTTCTAAGTTCATCTGCTCTTTTTAAATTATTTTCAGCTGCACCAAGCCTTAGTTCAGCTTCATGTCTACGTGCATGTAGTCCAGAAATTCCTGCCGCTTCTTCAAGTACAGCTCTTCTGTCAACAGGCTTTGCTGTAACCAATGCTCCAATTCTTCCTTGACTAATTATAGAAGGAGAATGTGCTCCTGTAGAGAGATCTGCAAAAAACATCTGCGCATCTTTAGCTCTAACTTCTTTGTCATTAATATAGAATTTTGACCCTTTATCTTTTTCAATTTTCCTTCTTATTTGAATATCGTCAAAATCTTTATATTGAAAAGGACCTTCTTTATTTTCATTTGAAAGTGATATTGAAACTTCAGCAATATTTTTTGATGGTTTGTTAGATGTACCAGAAAAAATTACATCTTCCATTCCAGATCCTCTCATACTTTTTGCAGAAGTCTCTCCCATACACCATCTAAGAGACTCAACTATATTTGATTTTCCACAACCATTAGGACCAACAATTCCAGTTAAACCATCTTCAATTAAGAAATTAGTTTTTTCAGCAAAAGATTTAAATCCATTAAGTTGGATTTTTTTAAACTCCATTTGCTACTTATATCAGCTTTTCTATAGTTTTTTTTAATTTTTTATAGTTATGAGGGTTATCAAACTTTTTATCATTAATTATTAGAGTAGGAGTTGCTTCAATATTGAATTTTTTTACTCCACTGATTCGATCATTTAGTACATGATCTTCAATATCCTTATCAGTTAAGCAGCTTTCAAAGTCCATTCCATTTTGATTTTCTACTATAAGATTTTTTAAATTTTTGTTTATATCTTTTATAGTTTCTCCCCGAACCCATTTTTTTTGATTTTCATATAAAAAATGTAGAAGATCTGATTTTCCATCATTTTTACAATGTGCTATCTTTGATGCATTAAAAGCTGCCAAGTCTAACGGAAAACTCCTAAACTCAATTTTGACTAAACCAGTATCTATAAAATCCTTTTTTAATTTTGGATAAACTTTTGTATGAAAATCAGCACAGTGACCACATGTTAAAGATTCGTAAACTATTATATTTACTTTAGCGTCAACATTTCCTTCATACAAAGGTTTAATTTTAGTATCCGCCAAAATAGTTTCAAAATATAAAAATATTATTGAAAATAACAGTATTATTTTTTTCATTTTTTTTTAAAATATCTACTTAATTCTATTAAAGAATTTTTTACTTTATCATTTTTTATCTTAGAAATTTTTTCTTTATACTCATTATTTGTCGCATCTTTACTACTTTTTTCTTTTAATTCTTCATCTTCGCTATCAAAAGAAATAAATTTTAATTTTTCTACAGCATTATACCCTAAATAACTATTTAACTTTTCTAATATATTTTTTTTTGAATATTCTAAATCAACCTCATGACCTCTTTTTACCATTATAGTTAAATAACTTGATCCAAAACGATTAGAGTTTTTAAATGATTTTGGAAAACACACTTTAAATAAATCGTTACCAACAATATATCTCCAGTTATCCAAAGTTTCTGAATAAATATGACCTTTTTTACTAATAATCTTTTTAACATTTTTTGGCAAAGTATTTTTAAATGATCTTAATCCTTGAATGGTTTTATATCTATGCTTAGTATTATTTTTAAATTTCATATGAATAATCAAAGTATAACAAAAGAAATTCTGAAATGGTATGATAATAACAAGAGAATTTTACCTTGGAGAAAATATTTATCAAAAAAACAGAAACAATATTTTACTTTAGTTAGCGAAATAATGCTTCAGCAAACACAAGTCAAAACTGTAATACCTTATTTTAATAATTTTATAAAAAAAATTCCAAATTTAAAAACATTAGCTAAGACTAATGATCAAAAATTAATGAAATGTTGGGAAGGACTTGGATATTACTCTCGGGCTAAAAATTTAAAAAAAACTGCAAAGAAAATAATAAAAGAGTTTAATGGAAATTTACCAAATAATATTGATCAATTAAAATCTTTACCTGGAATTGGTGATTATACATCGACAGCAATAATGGCAATAGCTTTTAATCAACCATTTATACCACTTGATGGAAATGTCGAAAGAATTTTAAAAAGAATTTTTTATTTGAAAAGTGAAAAAGAGATTAGAAAAGATAATTTAAAAATAAAAAAATCTTTTTTTGGAAAATCAAATAGATCTAGTGATTATGCACAAGCAATAATGGAAATTGGAGCTTTAATTTGTAAGCCAATAAATCCACTATGCTATTCGTGCCCAATTAGTAAAAGCTGTATAGCATATAAAA
>CABXCB010000056.1 GCA_902510635.1 uncultured Pelagibacteraceae bacterium | reverse complement strand
TCTTATGGATGGCATCGGTAAACCTGACTTGATAGTCGATGGATATTCTTCACCACACGGCTTTGCATTAAAGCCATCACATGCAAAAATGTTACAAGAAGCAGATATCATATTTTATGTAGGTGAAGACTTAGAAAATTTTTTAGAAAAACCATTGAAATCAATTGCCAAAAAAGCTGAAAAAATTGAGCTAATGGAAATAAAAGGGTTAAATAAATTAAAATTTAGAGAAAGAAATATTTTTGATGGTCATGATGATCATGGGCACGATGAAGATGGTCATAAAGAAGACGACCATGATGACGAACATAAACATGAAGAAGATGGTCACAAGGAAGATGATCATGATGATCACGGACATGACGAAGATGGTCATGAAGGTCATGCACATGGTGAATACGACCCTCATATTTGGTTAGATCCAGAAAATGCAAAAGTAATATTAAATGAAATGGTTGAGCATTTAATTGAAAACGATGCAAAGAACGCTTCTGTTTATAAAAGTAATTTAAAAAAAGCTTTAAAAGATATTGATGGACTATTAAAAAGCGTGAAGTCTGAACTAAATAAAGATTTTAAATCCATTGTTTTTCATGATGCCTATCAATATTTTGAAGAAAGATTTAATGTAAATGTAATGGGTGCATTTACAGTTAATACAGACGTAATGCCTGGTGCAGAACAATTATCAGAAATTAGAGAAATAATTGAGCATGATAAAGTTAGCTGTATATTTTCAGAGCCTCAATTTAACCCTGATATCATAAATGCAGTTGCAAAAGATATGAATATAAAAACTGGTGTTTTAGATCCATTAGGAGCAACTCTAGAACCAGGTAAAGATTTATAT
Organism: uncultured Pelagibacteraceae bacterium; assembly: GCA_902510635.1. Classification (GTDB taxonomy): domain Bacteria; phylum Pseudomonadota; class Alphaproteobacteria; order Pelagibacterales; family Pelagibacteraceae; genus Pelagibacter. Next base: position 2,951 of record CABXCB010000056.1, on the reverse strand, counting down.
TTTGATTTGATCATGAACATGTCTAAATCTTTTAAAGGCTGTTAATTTAAAATTGATCTTTTGTAATAAATAATATCTAATAAAGGGATGAGTACAATTTCCCTTAGTTTAAATGAAATCTTTGATTTAGCTAAAAAAACATTATTAGCTAATGGTTGTGATGATGAGACAGCATCAATTTTAGCTGACTTAATAACAAAAGCTGAAAGAGATGGCTCATTATCTCATGGTTTATTTAGATTACCTGCTTATGTTACAGGACTTAAGAGTGGTAAAATAAACGGTAAAGGTAAACCAGAAGTTAAAAAAATATCACCTAGTGTAATAAAAGTTTTGGGAAATAATTGTTTGGCTCCAATAGTTTTAAGCAAAGGTATTCCAGAATTGGTAAAAGCTGCTAAAGAAAATGGAGTAGCAGTTTTAGCTATTAATAATTCACATCACATGGCTGCTATGTGGCCTGAAACAGAAATGATAGCAGAACAAGGATTGGTTGCTTTTGCATGTACATCTTACAAGCCTGCTGTTGCACCAGCGGGAGCTACAAAACCATTATTTGGAACTAATCCAATTTCATTTGCATGGCCACGACCGGGAAAAACTCCAGTTGTTTATGATATGGCAACAGCTTCAATGGCAATGGGTGAAGTGCAAGTTGCTAAAAGAGAAGGGCATAAAGTTCCATTAGGTACTGGTTTAACTAAAGATGGAAAAGATACTACTGATCCTGGAGAAATAGCTGATGGAGGCGTATTACTGCCCTTTGGAGGCTATAAGGGCTCAGGGATAGCTATGATGGTCGAATTACTAGCGGGAGCTCTAGTAGGTGATAATTTTAGCTATGAGACAGCAGCTAAAGATAACAATGATGGTGGACCTCCAAGTGGTGGAGAATTCATATTAGCAATATCTCCAGACAAGTTATCAGGAAATGATTGGGATAAACATTCAAATGAATTTTTTGATAAAATGAAATCAATGGAAGGTGTAAGACTTCCAGGTGAAAGAAGACATAAAAATAGACTTGATAAAGGTCCAAGAAATATAAACGAAGAACTTGTTAATAAAATTAAATCTTTAAGCTAATTCAATTTCAATAGGCGTATGATCTGATGGTTTTTGTCTTCCACGAGGAAATTTATTTATTTTAACATCTTTAACAGCATCAATTAAAGAACTTGAAACTAAAAAATGGTCTATTCTCATACCATTATTTTTTGGCCATGCACCACTTGTGTAATCCCAAAAAGTATATCCTTCTTTATCAGGATGAATAAATCTATATGCATCATGAAAACCTAAATTGATTAATTCTCTTAGTTTTTTTCTTATCTCCAATCTAAATAAAGCATCGTTTTCATAACCTTTTGGATTATGCACATCTTCTGCTGATGGAATTATATTAAAATCCCCACCAATAATTATATTTTCATTTTGTTTAGATATTGATTTTAATTTTTTAATTAAACTGTCTAACCAATAAAGTTTATAAGTATATTTTTCTGTATCTACAGGATTGCCGTTGGGCGTATAAATATTAATTAATGTTATAGTTTTTTTCTTATGTTTTACTTCAGCTGATATTATTCTTGATTGTTTATTTTTATCTTTAAAAATATCATTTTTGATACCATCTAATTTTTTTTTTGAAATTATTGCTACACCATTATAGCTTTTTTGTCCGAATACATAATTTTCATATTTAAGAGTTTTAATATCATCGTAAGGGTAAGTTTCATCAGGAGTTTTTATTTCCTGCATCATTAATATGTCTGGTGAAAATTTATTTAAATATTCTTTTATATTTTCAATTCGAGCTCTAACTGAATTAACATTCCAGGAACTGATGATCATTAAAGCGAGAAAGAAACGCCACAACCACAAGAAGATTTACTTTGTGGATTACTGATTTTGAAATTATCGCCAATTAATTCTTTAACATAATCAACTTCTGATCCTTTTAATAGTTCAGCTGATTTTTTGTCTATTAATATGTTTTCATGTTTAAGATCATCTTCATCTTGTTTATTATCAAATGAAAAATCATACTGAAAACCAGAACAACCACCGCCTTTAATAGCGATTCTAAAAAAAGATCCCTCATCTTTTTTTGATAGCATTGTATTAATCTGTTTTAATGCATTATCGGTAAATTTAATTTCTTTAATCATCATATAAGACTGATATTACTAATATAATGTTAAATTGTCATTTTTAAAGAATGAAAAACTACAAAAAAATAGGGATTATTAAAAGTAAAGGCAGACTTATAAATGAGCCTAATTCACCCTATAGATCCCCTTTTCAAAGAGATAGAGATAGAATTATTCATAGTACGGCATTTCGAAGGTTAAAACATAAAACTCAAGTTTTTGTTAATACAGAAGGGGATCACTACAGAACTAGAATTACACATTCTATTGAAGTTGCACAAATTGCTCGAACAATATCAAGATATTTAAATTTAAATGATGATTTAACAGAAACTTTAAGCCTTGCTCATGATCTTGGTCACACCCCCTTTGGACATGCTGGTGAAGAAGCTTTAAATGAATGTATGACTGATCATGGAGGATTTGATCACAATCTTCAAACATTAAGAATTGTAATGTTTATAGAAAATAAATACGTAAAATTTAATGGACTAAATTTAACTTTGGAAACTTTGGACGGTCTTTTAAAACACAACGGTCCTTACTATGATGATACTGAAATTGAGAATTTGATTGGGCTAAAAAATTTAAAAAATAAAATTGATTTAAAAAACTCTCCTTCTATTGAATCCCAAATAGCATCAATTTCTGATGATATTGCTTACAACAATCATGACATTCAGGATGGGTTTAACGCAAATATTTTTAAAATTAATGAATTAAAGGAAATTAAATTCTTTAATAAAATATTAAAGAGATATTCTCCAAAATTTAAAAAAATTAATAGTAGAATTTTAA
>CABXCB010000055.1 GCA_902510635.1 uncultured Pelagibacteraceae bacterium | reverse complement strand
TATTCATTAGCTTTTAATGGAATAAAATCGGGATATGAAAAAATGAACATCGCAGTTGATGAAAGCGCCTATCTTCTTGGATACTCTAAAACAAAAACTTTTTTAAATATTCACATTCCTTATTTAAGGAATTCACTTTTATTTGTTATAATATTAATTTCATTAGAAATAATCAGGGAATTACCAATCACATTAATTTTGAGACCTTTTAATTTTGAGACATTTGCAACCACAGCATATATTTCTGCATCTGAGGATTTATTAGAAGCTGCTGCTGTTCCATCATTATGTTTGATAGTTATAGCAAGTTTCTTTATTTTACTTACGTCTAAATATATTTTAAGAGATAATGGTGAGTAAAAATTTTTTAGAAATTAAAAATGTTAGTTTTAGAGCCGGAGGAAAAACTAAAGTAAAAAATGTTTCTTTTAACATTGAAAATAAGGGAGATATAATTTGTCTTTTGGGACCATCTGGAGTTGGTAAAACTACTATTCTCAGAACAATCGCTGGATTAGAAAAAATTAAATCTGGATCTATAAAACTTAAAGATAAAATTTTATCTTCTGCAAAAGATCATATTGAACCAGAAAATCGAAATGTATCTCTATCATTTCAGGAAAATAGCTTATTTCCTCATTATACTGTTGAAAAAAATATACAATTAGGAGTCGAAGCAAAAAAGCTAAATGGCAAAAATAAAATTAGTTCTAAAAAAATTATTAAATTATTAAATATAGAAAAAATATTAAGTAAATATCCTCACCAAATAAGTGCAGGAGAAGCTCAAAGAGCAGCCCTTGCTAGATCGTTAGTTGTTCAGCCTGATCTATTGTTGTTAGATGAGCCGTTATCTAATGTTGATCAAAGTTTTAAAGAAGAAATACAAGTTCAACTTAAAAAACTTTTACACGATTTAAAAATAACTACCATTATAGTTACTCATGACTCTTATGAAGCTTTTTATTTAGGATCAAAATGTGGAGTAATTTTAAATGATCAACTAAAACAATATGACGATCCTTATAATGTTTATCATTTTCCAAACTCAGTAGAAGTTGTAAGTTTTTTGAATAGAGGAATACTAATTCCTGCAAAAGTAACTGGTGAAAATAGTTTAGAAAATGAAGATCTAGGCACTATAAAAGGTAATTTCATTAAACACTATCCAAAAGGCTCAGATGTAAAATTATTATTACAGCCTGAAGATCTTGAACATGATGATAAAAGTAATTTAAAATTAGAGGTTGTTGATCGAAAGTTTAGAGGAACAAATTTTATATATACTCTTAAAACAACTACAAATCATCTAATCCCAGTTTTGGTTCATTCTCACCATATTCATCAACACCAAGTGGATGAAAAATTTGGAATTAAAAGACCAATTTACATTGATCATATAGTTTGTTTTTAATAAAACAAAAATAAATGTTTTCAAAAAAACAATTATTCATTAGAGGAATGTTAGACGTTGCGCCACACATGCTCTCGGTAATTCCATTTGGAATTATTTGTGGAGCAATCGGTATAGAACTTGGGTTCAATCCATATTTAGTATATGGAATGTCCATCATCATTTTTGGTGGAGCTTCACAAATTGTATTTTTACAATTAATATCAGGTGGCGCTTCTGCTTTAGTTGCCACCACATCTGTTGGTGTTATTAATTCAAGACATTTATTATATGGAGCAGTTTTATCAGAATATTTAGAAAAATTATCTTTTATTAAAAAGTTATTAATTTCTTATTTGGTTGTAGACCAAGGTTTTGCTGAGTCTAATAAATTTTTTAAAAAAAATAAGACAGAACAATATTTGCATTACCATTTAATTGGTACAGGTAGTACACTTTGGGTTTGTTGGCAAATTTCAACATTAGCAGGAATTATATTAGGTTCATTCGTACCTGAAGAACTTGGTTTAAAATTTGCAATACCTCTTACTTTTATAGCTATTATTGTTCAAGACTTAAAAAAAATTGATCATGTAATTGTTATGCTTGTTTGTGGTATAAGCTCTTTATTGCTTTTTGATGCCCCGTTTAAATCTTATATAATTATTTCACCCATAATCGCTTTGTTTGTTGCTGCATTAATATTGAGGTTTAAAAAATGACCTGGTTATCAATTATTACTGCAGGAGTATTAACTTATTTCACTAGAATGACTATGATTGCTTTAGTTAGCAGAGATATGTTGGGAGATAGAATTAAAGCTGTATTATCCTATGTTCCATCTGCAGTATTTCCTGCAATAATATTTCCAGCAATCTTTATTAATGATTACGGAAGCTTTATAGAAATGAACGATCCAAAAATATTTGGATCTATAGTAGCAGTTATTGTGGGTTATTTTTCAAGGAATGTTATTGCAACAATTTTATCTGGATTAATTTCTTATTGGATAGTTCTATATTTTTAATTATAATTAATATTTATAAAAAAAAGGGGTGTCGAAAGACTGAGATTATACCCTAAAAACCTGTCCGGTAATTCAGAAAGGGAGAATAAATGGAATCAATAAATATATTAAGCCAATCATCTACAATCATATTAACATTAACTTTAAGTATTATTTTTGTAACAAGCGGAATTTATTACTCTAGAAAATATAAAGGACTAAATAATTATTTAGTTGCTAACAGAAATATAGGAGCATTTTCATTAACAGCAAGTTTTGTTTCGTCTGCTCTTGGTGCATGGATTTTATTTGGTCCTGCATCAGCTGCTACATGGGGCGGCATAGGTGCTGTAATTGGATATTCTTTGGGCACAGCTTTTCCATTATTTATTTTAATTTATTTGGGTGAAAATTTTAGAAAAGCATTTCCTAAGTCAAAAACTTTGATCGAAGTTATAAGATTAAAATTTGGTAAACAGTTATTTAAATTAATTTTATTTCTTACTGTTTTTTATATGTCAATTTTTTTAATTGCAGAAGTAACTGCAGTATCAATATTAGTTAAATATATTTCAGGAACAAATTTATGGATTACTGCATTAATAGTAGTAATTTCATCATTAGTCTATACTTTGTATGGAGGATTAAGAGCCTCAATATTTACTGACAGTATTCAATTTATTATTTTTATTTTATTGTTAATCATTGTTTTAAGCTATCTAATATCTTTTAATTCTGATCAACTTAGTTTTGCTTTTATAAATTTAAATAAACCTATTTTATTAAGCTCTGAATATGTACCAAACTTTACCGCTGGTTTAACTTTTTTTATAGCTGTTGCTGCTACAAATCTTTTTCATCAAGGAAATTGGCAAAGAGTCTATGCTGCTAAAAATAACTATATATTGAAAAAAAGTTTATTATTTTCTTTTTTTATAATTATTCCTATAGTTTTTTTTATGGGTTTTAGTGGGTTGATTGCGGTATCAGCTGACTCAGGTGTTGTTCCAGATCTTGCTTTTTTCTCACTACTTTTTAAAGAAGAAGTATTAACACTTTCGGTGATGGTGGTTGTTTTAGGAATATCACTAACCATAAGCAGTATTGATACATTAATTAATGCAATTTCAAGTTTAATTATTGTAGATGGAAATAAAGTAATTAAATTTAAAGGAAATTATTTTAACTTATCAAATTATTTAATTATTATATTGTCAGTTATTGTGTTTATTGTTGCATCAAAAGGCTTAAGTATTTTATATCTTTTTTATTAGCTGACCTGTTTTGTTGTGCTGCTGTTTTAACTATATTTTATAGTTTTTTTAAAAAATCAATAAGCGAAAAAAATGCATATATATCTATTATTATTGGGTTAGTTGTTGGATTGTTATTTTTCCCTAGCCCTGATTTTTCAAAATCAATTTTAGTTGGTATATTGTTCCCAATA
>CABXCB010000054.1 GCA_902510635.1 uncultured Pelagibacteraceae bacterium | reverse complement strand
TATAAAAAAGCACTTTTAGAATTAAAAAAAAATAAAATGAAAATATTTTCAGAAAAAGTTTCTGTAGAGGAATCAATTAATAGAATTTCAGCAGTTAATTTAAGTTCACCTAATAATTATCCAGCAGCAAACAATACAGCATTTGATGGATTTGCGATTAATTCAAAAGAAACCAAGAATCTTAGTAAAAAAAAATCTTTAAAATTTAAAATTATAAAAACTTTAGCTGCAGGAGATAATCCAAGTATTAAAAAAATTCCCAAATTTTCAGCAATTGAGGTAATGACTGGAGCTATAATAAAAAAACCTTTTGATACTATAATACCAGTAGAACAGGTACAATTTTTTCCAAATCAAGCAAAACCTGAGTATTTAATTATAAATAAAAAAATAAAAAAAAATAATTTTATAAGATTTTTAGGATCTGATTTTAAAAAAGGTGAAACAGTGATTAAAAAAGGTGAAATTATAAATTCTCAACATATTTTAGCATTTAAAACTTTAGGCATTCAAAAAGTAGTAGTTAAAAAAAAACCAAAAATTGTTTTTTATACAACTGGAAATGAAATATCTAATAGTAACAGATTACCTAATTGGAAAGTAAGAAATTCAAATAGCTACTATTTAAAATCTTTTTTAAAAAATTTACCTTTTGATTTTATTGAAAAGAAAATTTTAAGAGATAATGATTTAAAAAAATTTAAAAGTGAAATTAAAAGAAACTTAAAATCAAGTAATGATTTAATTTTAACCTCAGGCGCAGTATCAGCGGGTAAATTTGATTTTATTCCAGCGATAATTAAAACATTTAAATTAAAATATTCTTTCAAAGGTGCTTATATCCGTCCTGGAAAGCCATTAATGTTTGCAAAATTTATTAACAACAAAGCTTTTTTTGGATTACCTGGAAATCCTTTGTCGTCTGCTGCATGTTTTAGATTTTTTGTATTACCATATTTGTATTTTTCTACAGAGATAAATGAAAATAAACCCATAAATGCTAAACTTAAAGATTTGTTTATAAAGAAAAAAAATTTTACTAGATTTATTAAAGGTCAAATATCATTTTCAGATAAAGGTATAGCAGAGTTTAAAGTTCAAAAAGGACAAGAGTCATTTAGAATTAAACCATTTACTAAGTCTAATGCGTGGGGCTTGTTTCCTAACGGTAAAGCCAAATTTAAAAAAAATGATTATATCAAGTGTTTTACACTCACAGGTATAAATTAAATTTATATTACCTATTCAAATTTTGTTGTAGATTCAATTGATTGGTATTAATAATCCAAAATGGCAGAATTAAAAAATCCAAAATTAGCAATATCCGTCGCTTTATTGGCTGGTATTTTTTGGTCTTTCGGTCCTTATGTTGTTCGTAATATCGATGAAGCCCATTCAGTTCCTTGGCAGTATTTATTTACAAGAGGAATGGTGATATTTATTTTGTTAAATTTTTATCTTTATTTGGAAGAAGGATTAGATTTTATTTATAATTATAAAAAAATAGGTATTTCTGGGATAATAGGTGGATGTGGTTTAGCAACAGCAATGATTACATTTATTTGGTCAATAACCAACACAACAGCAGCCATAACTCTTCTTTGCCTTGCCTCAATGCCTTTCATAACAGCGTTATTAGGGTTTTTATTTTTAAAAGAAATAATATCTACCAATGTGTGGGTTGCAATAATAGTTGCTACTATTGGAATTTTAATAATGGCAATTGGAAATCATGAAAAAAATACATTAATTGGATTTCTTTTAGGAATAGTTTCTGCGATAGGGTTTTCAGTATTTTCTGTAAGCTTGAGATGGAAAAAAGAAACTCCAAAATTTACGACAGTTGCAGTAGCGGGTTTAATTTGTTTTGTAGTATCTTTAATAGTTATTATTAATAAAGATTTAAGTTTAGTGTCATCAAGTAAAAATCAAACTTTATTTGCACTTCATGGCGCAATAGTTTGTTTAGGCATGATATTATATGCTATTGCTTCAAAAAATATTCAAGCAGCAGAGTTAACCTTACTTTCTTTAACAGAAGTAATAGCAGGCATATTTTGGGTGTGGCTACCCTGGCTTGGAATTAATGAAGTTCCAGAGACTAATACTATTGTTGGTGGTTTTTTAATATTTTTGTCTATATTCTATTATAGTTTAATAATAAGGAGCAATAGAAGATTCATTGCATTAAACTAATTAAATGAGTTCTGAAAAAATAATTGTAAGTAGTTGGAATGAATGGGATCCCTTAAAGCATGTGATTGTTGGAAAGGCAGATGGTTGCTGCATTCCTGCACCTGAACCAGCTTTAGATGCAAAGGTGCCAGAAGATTCAGATATGAAAGGACAATATGGTCCTAGAACAAAAGATACAGTTGATAAAGCAAATGAACTTTTAGATAATTTTGCTAACATGTTAATAAAAAGAGGAATTAAAGTAGATAGACCTCAGCCAATAGATTTTAATCAAAAAGTATCAACACCAGATTGGAAAGCAGAAAGCATGTTTGGATGTATGCCAGCTAGAGATGTTATTTTAACAGTTGGTAACGAAATGCTTGAAGCAACAATGAGCTATAGATGTAGATGGTTTGAGTACTTAAACTATAGACCTCTTATTCAAAAATATTATAATTCAGACCCGAATATGAGACACGAGTCTGCTCCAAAACCAAGATTAACAGATGCTGACTATAGAAAGGATTATTTATCAGATAAAATAGGAGATCAAAAAAGACTTGAGTGGGCCGAAAATAAGTTTTTTGTAACAACTGAAGAAGAGCCTTTATTTGATGCAGCTGATATTCTTAGATTTGGAAAAGATTTAGTTGTCCAGCATGGTTTTACAACAAATTTAAAAGGAATAGATTGGTTAAAAAGACATTATAAAGATCATAGAGTTCATGCGGTAAATTTTCCTGGGGATCCTTATCCAATACACATTGATGCAACTTTTACACCTATTAAACCAGGATTGATTATTAATAACCCACAAAGAAAATTACCAAAGGAACAAAGAAAACTTTTTGAAGATAATGATTGGGAAATAATTGATTCAGCTCAACCAGCCCATAATTCTCCACCACCTTTATGTTATTCGTCTGTTTGGCTGTCTATGAATGTTTTAGTTTTGGATCCAAAAACAGTATGTGTAGAAAAAAGTGAAGTCTATCAAGCGGAACAATTAGATAAACTTGGCATGGAAGTGGTACCAGTAGATATGAGAGATGCCTATGCTTTTGGAGGCGGACTTCATTGTTGTACGGCAGATGTTTATAGAGAAGGTAAATTAGAAGATTATTTTCCTAAACAATAATTAGCTAGGATTTTGTTTTAAAAATTCAATATATTTTATAACTTCATCAAATTTTTCATCTTCTATATCTTTATAACTAGTATTAAATTTACTCTTTACACATATAGCTACATGAGCATAAGGATTTCTTCCATTTGGGTGATTTGGATGATCCGGTAATTGCCCTTCGAGATAATCACCAGCTTCCTGAATAATTTTCCAGAGTTTACTTGCGTTTTCTTTGTTCACAATAGTCCAATCCTTGTTTTATCTCCAAATGATCTAGTCTATGATCTAGTTTATCCCACATCATTCTATAACCAAAATCCCCTGCTCAAGCCATTAATACAGTTCCTAAGTAGTAAAACTTATTTAATTATTGTGCCTAGAATCCAATCCTATTAGGTAGCCATAGTGCTATCTCAGGGAAAATAATTATTAGAATGATAAGTAATACCATAATTAAAACAAAAGGAAGTGACCCATATATTACATCTGTAATTTTTCCTTTTTCTCTTAAGCCTTGTAAAACATATAAATTCATTCCAACAGGTGGGGTTATTAAACTTATTTGCATAATCAATACGAAAAAAATACCAAACCAAACTGGGTCAATCTCATAAAA
>CABXCB010000053.1 GCA_902510635.1 uncultured Pelagibacteraceae bacterium | reverse complement strand
AAAAAAATAAAAAATATAAGACTTCCAGTTAGTGCTCCATTCCATTGTAAATTAATGGATAAAGCAACTTCTATAATGAAAAACGAAATTAATAATACTAGCTTTGAAAAACCAAAAAATATTATTATTTCAAATGTAACAGGAACAGAAACTCAAGAAATAGACAAAATAAAAGATTTACTTATAAAACAAATAGAAAGCCCAGTCCGTTGGCGGGAAAGCGTAATTTATATGATAAAAAATGGAGTATCAAATTTTATTGAAATTGGGCCTGGAAAAGTCTTATCTGGTTTAGTAAAAAGAATAGACAAAACAATTAATATAAATACCATAAACAATCTTGAAGATTTAAAAAATATAAAATTGAATGATTAATTTTAAAAATAAAAAAATATTAGTTACTGGTGCTACAGGGGGCATAGGAAGAGAGATTGTTAAAAAATTTATTTCTTTAGAAGGAAATGTTTTAGCAACAGGAACAAATCTTGAGAAGTTAGATTTATTAAAAAAAGATTTTCCAAATACAAATGTTATAAAATTTGATATTTCAGATCATAGTAAAATTGAAGAATTTATAGATAATGTTTCTACTCAATTAAATGGAATAGACATCTTAATAAATAATGCTGGGACGAATATGGATAATTTATCTTTAAGAATGAAATATGAAGAATGGGTAAAAGTAATTGATATTAATTTAACATCAACATTTTTATTAAGTAAATATGCAATAAAAAAAATGTTAAAAAATAAATATGGAAGAATAGTGAATATTACATCTGTAGTTGGGCATACTGGAAATTTAGGGCAAGCGAATTATGCTGCTTCAAAATCAGGAATTATAGGTATGACAAAATCCCTTGCAATTGAATATGCAAAAAAAAATATTACAATAAATTGTGTTTCACCAGGATTTATACAATCAAGAATGACTGACAATATTAATGAAAGCGTAAAGACCATGTTAACTACCAGAATACCAATGTCTAGACTGGGAAATGGTGAGGATGTGGCCAATTCAGTTGCTTTTTTGTCTTCAGATCAAGCATCTTACGTAACAGGTGAAACTATACATGTTAATGGAGGCATGTATATGGCTTGACAAAAACATTTAATAAATTAATAACGACTTAAATACAAAAGGATTTTATGTCAGATGATATTTCAAGCAAAGTAAAAAAAATAGTAGCAGATCATTTAGGAATTGAAGAAGCAAAAGTTACTGAGGAGTCGAGTTTTATAGATGACTTGGGTGCGGACAGTTTAGATACTGTTGAATTAGTTATGGCTTTTGAAGAGGAGTTTGGTTCAGAAATTTCAGATAGTGAAGCAGAAAAAATTCTTACAGTTGGAGATGCTGTAAAATTTATTGAAAGCAAAGCAAATTAAAAACTCAAATAAAAATGTCTTTAAATAAAGACGGGATAGTTGTAATATTATCATCACCGTCGGGAGCGGGCAAAACTACACTCGTTAAGAAAATAGCTAAAGAAAATAACTACAATATTTCCATTTCACATACAACAAGGCAGCCAAGAACTAATGAAATAGATGGAGAGGATTATTTTTTTATCAGTAAAGAAAAATTTAAAGCTTTAGTTAAAAATGATGAATTTTTAGAATATGCAAAAGTCTTTGAAAATTATTATGGATCATCAAAAAGATGGGTAATTGAAAGTTTAGACAAAGGAAGAAATGTTATTTTTGACATTGATTGGCAGGGAACAGAACAGATTAAATCACAAAAACTCAATTATAAATTAATAACATTTTTTATTTTACCACCAAGTAAATCAGAATTATTTAAAAGATTAAAAAATAGAGATATGAAGGATAAGAATATAGTTGAGAAAAGAATGAAGCAATTTAATAAAGATATAGATCACTGGGGTAGCTATGATTTTGTCGTAATTAATGATGATCTTAATAAATGTTATAAAGAAATAATTGATTTAATAAATAATAAATATAAAGATAAAAATTTAAGCTACGATAAAAATATTATCTTAAATCATTTAAAAAAACTAAAGTAATAATTTTTCATACTCTTTACATAATTCAAAATATACTTGAGGAGGTAAATTTTGAGGTCGATCATTTATATTAATATTTAATTTTTTAGATAAATTATTTACATTTCTAAAAACTAAATTAATAGGTTTTTTTATCATTTTTCTTCTTTGATTAAAAAAAATCTTAGTAATATGCTCTAAATTTTTTGGGTTTCGCAAGGCAAAATATTCTTTTTTTGGCTCAATTAATAAAACAGTGCTTTTAACTTTGGGAACTGGATAGAAAGAGTTTGGAGAAACATCAATAATTTTTTTTATATTCAATCTCCAAGAAGATAAAACTGCCAATCTTCCATAGTTTTTTTTATTTGTAGTTGCAATTATTCTTTCAGCCACTTCTTTTTGGAACATTAGTATTAACTTTTTGAAAGTTTTATTTAAGTCAAATAGTTTAATCCATTTAACAAGTATTTGCGTTGAGATATTGTATGGTAAATTTCCAAAAACAATCATTGGTTGATTAGATAACTTATTTTCATCTATTTTTAATATATCCTCATTAATTATAATTAATTTTTCATTAAATTTTTTATTTAAATTTTTTGATAAATATTTATCTTTTTCTATAGCAAATATTTTTTTTGGATTTTTCGATAGTATTTTTTCAGTTAGAGAACCTGTTCCTGGTCCAACTTCAAGAATAATATCATTTTCGTTAATATTTCCCTGATCTACAATAATATTGATAATATTATTATCCGTTAAAAAATTCTGTCCTAAACTTTTTTTAGGATTAATTAACTTCATTTAATTTTTTTAAAAAAATTAATTGATGAAATTAATGATAGTGGATTTGATTTATTTTTTCCAATCATAGATTCATTTATGCCATGATCAGGCGAAACTCTTAAAAAAGGGAGCCCTAAAGTCAAATTAATAGCATTAAAATTAAATATTGTTTTCATAGGGGTTAGCACTTGATCATGATACATGCCAATACAAACATCATATTTAGTCAAATTTTGTTTAGTAAAAAAAGTATCTGCAGAAAATGGTCCTTTAATAAATATTCTTTTTTTTGATAAATAGTTTATAGCAGGTTTGATTATTTTTTCTTCTTCACCAATTTTTTCTGTAGTCTCACAATGTGGATTTAAACCGAGAATAGCAAATTTAGGATTTTTTTTTAGATTATTTTTATAAAAATTATTAATATTTTTAACATTACTTATTATTTTTTTTTTGGTTATATTTTTACTAACTTTATTTAAAGGTAGATGTGTTGTTATTGGGCATACTGAAAAAAAAGGATTAAAAATTAGCATTGTTGGTTTTGTTCTGGATTTAGTTTTTTTTGCCAAATATTCAGTCATTCCTAAATATTTTTTTTTCAAAAAATATTTTTTTGATATAGGCCCATTTATTAATGCAAAAGCGGTTTTTTCTCTTAATAAATTTATGGCAATATCGAAACATTTGTTAATATATGAATTAGATATATCACTAACTTTATTAAAAATTTTTTTATAAGAATATTTTACATCAACTATATTAAGGTATTTTTTATTAAGTTTTGTATTTTTTAAATTTTTTAAATCAACACTTTTTATTTTAATTGAATATTTAAGAACTTTCATTTGAGATTTAATCAAATTTACTGATCCAATTATTAAAATTGGTCTATTAAATTTTTGTACTACTTTCTTTTTATATGCTTTAAATAATATTTCTGAAAAAATACTATTTGGTTCACCATGTACTATTAATAGGTAATTATTTTTCACTAATAAATATATTTTTTTTTATTTTATTGAAATAAATTAATGAAAATTGATTTAGCTGTCTATTTTTTTCTTCAATTATCATTTTTTTAAATGTTTTTTCAAAATCCACTTCAGCTTCTTTTTCTTTTTTATCATT
>CABXCB010000052.1 GCA_902510635.1 uncultured Pelagibacteraceae bacterium | reverse complement strand
TTTTAATATTTTAGTTCTTTTAAATTTTTAAACTCATCGAGTATTTCTGGATTGGCAAGTGCTTCTTTGTTTTTTATCTCATTTCCTTCAATAATATTTTTTACTGCTAACTCAACTATTTTTCCATTTTTTGTTCTTGGAACATCTTTAACATTAATAATTTTACTAGGAACATGTCTAGGAGAAGCATTTGATTTAATTTGTAATTTTATTCTTTTGATTAATTCATCATTAAGTTTATAGTTTTGATTCATCACTAAAAAAAGAATAATTCTAACATCATTATCCCAAGATTGTCCTATTGCTATTGACTCTTTTATTTCTTTAAATTTTTCTAATTCAGAATAAATTTCTGATGTTCCTAGTCTTACTCCCCCAGGGTTTAATGTTGTGTCAGATCTGCCATATATTATAAAACCACCTGAATTTTTTACTTCAGCATAATCACCATGATGCCAAACATTATTAAATCTATCAAAATATGCTTTTTTAAACTTACTATTATTTTTATCATTCCAAAATTTTAAAGGCACTGTTGGAAATGCATTTTTACAAACTAACTCTCCTTTTTTATTTTTAATTGGTTTGCCATTATCATCAAATATATCAACATCCATACCTAGGGCTTTATTCTGAATTTGTCCTGCTATTACTGGTTCATAAATATTTCCAAGTACAAAACATGAAACAATATCAGTTCCTCCAGAAATTGAAGAAAGATGAACATTTGATTTAACTTTTTTATAAATAAACTTGAAACCTTCTACAGATAAAGGCGATCCTGTTGAACAAATTGTTCTGAGATTTTTTAATCTATATATTTTTTTATTTAAAATTTTAGATTTATTAAGTGCATCTATATATTTTGCACTCACGCCAAATAAAGTTATTTTTTCTCTATCAGCTATTTTAATTAGCAAATCATCTCTTTTATACATTGGGAAGCCTTCAAAAAGAACTATTGATGCTTTTGATGATAAAGCAGTCACTAGCCAATTCCACATCATCCACCCACAAGTCGTAAAATAAAATACATTGTCATTTTCCTTTATTTCACAGTGTAGTTGATGTTCTTTAAGATGTTGAAGCAAAACACCTCCAGATCTGTGACAAATACACTTTGGCTTTCCTGTAGTACCACTTGAATATAATATTGCCAGTTCATGTTCAAAATCAAATTTTTTAAATTTTAACTTTATTGGATTTATTTTCATAATATGTTTCCAATTAATATATTTTACATTTTTTAATTTTTTGAACTTTAAAAATGATTTTCCTGGATAGTTAATTACTATTACGTGTTTAATAGATTTAATTTTATTTAATATTAAAGGTAATCTTTTAATTACATTGATCTCTTTTCCATTATAAAAATATCTATCGCATATAATTAATATCTTTGGATTTATTTGAGAAAATCTCTCAATAACCCCTTGTGTTCCAAAATCTGGTGAACAAGAAGACCAAATTGATCCTATAGCTGATGTAGCAATAAATGATTCAACTGTTTCAATTAAATTTGGTAAATATGCAGCAATTCTATCTTTTTCTTTAATTTTTATTGATTTAAAAAAAGTAATTAATTTATACACATTACTATTTAAATCTCTCCAGGTTCTAACTTTTTTAACATTATTTTCATTTATAAAAGTTATTGCTTTACTGTCATCATTCTTTGAAAGTAAATTTTCTGCAAAATTGAGTTTAGAATTTTTAAGAAATTTATTTTTAAAAAAAATATTAGATTTTTCATACTTTTGATTCTTTATACCTTTAACTTCAGAAAAGTCCCAAATTGAACTCCAAAAATTTTTTGGATTTTTAATGCTCCATTTAAGTATTTTTGAATATTTTTGAGTTATTTTAAATTTATATTTTGAAAATAAAAACTTTTCATATCTAAATAGATTAGATGTATTTTTTTGAGACTGCTTAGCTTTCCATAATATTTGAGATTTCATTATTAAAATATATATTTAAATATTTTGAATTATGTTACTGTCCTTTATAAAAAAATAAAAATGAGAACTTTTTACTAAGCGATTCGGTCATGTTTTATACTATTTTTGTTCTTGTCCACTTACAACATATGGTAGTTTAAAAAAAAAATATACTAAAGATTGAAATGCAAAAATATAAAATTAATGCTGTTTTAGGCCCTACAAATACTGGCAAAACGTTCCTTGCAATTGAAACTATGCTTTCATTTGACTCAGGGATGATAGGTTTTCCTCTTAGACTATTAGCAAGAGAAGTTTATGATAAAGTTGTAAAAATTGTTGGTCAAGAAAAAGTTGCTTTAATAACTGGAGAAGAAAAAATAATTCCTTCCAATGCAAAATATTTTTTATGCACAGTTGAATCTATGCCCATTGATAAAGATTTAGAATTTGTTGGTATAGACGAAATTCAAATGAGTGCTGATCATGAAAGGGGTCATATCTTTACAGATAGATTGCTCAATCTTAGAGGTGAAAAGCTTACTATGTTTATGGGATCAAACACATTAAAGAATATAATATCTAAATTAGAAGGAGATATTGAATTTGTTAGTAAAGAAAGATTATCAAAACTTGTTTATATAGGTCATAAAAAAATTTCACGGATAGAGAGAAAAAGTGCAATAATTGCATTTTCAACAGAAGAAGTGTACGCAATTGCTGAACTTATTAGAAGACAAAAAGGTGGAGCCTCAATAGTTATGGGCTCTCTAAGTCCAAAAACTAGAAATGCACAAGTTAGTTTATATCAATCGGGTGATGTTGATTACTTGGTAGCTACTGATGCTATTGGTATGGGAATTAATATGGATTTAGAGAACGTTTACTTTTCAAATTTAAAAAAGTTCGATGGAAAAAAATTAAGAAAATTAAATTTATCTGAAATTGGACAAATAGCAGGGAGAGCTGGAAGATACTTAAACGATGGTTCATTTGGTATTACTGGAGATGTTGAAAAAATAAATCCTGAAGAAATAGATTTAATCGAAAATCATAAATTCGAAGAAATTAGAACTCTTTATTGGAGAAACTCAAATTTGAATTTTACAACATCAACAAGTTTGTTAAAATCATTAGAGGAAAAACCTAAACAAGATTGGCTGAGAAGAATTAATGAGTGTGAAGATGAAAAAATATTAAAATATTTTTTAAAAGAAAATAACTCTAAAATTAATATAAATGATGAAAATCAACTTAAATTATTATGGGAATGTTGTCAAATTCCAGATTTTGTAAAAAAAAACTATGGTCATCATTTAGAAGTTGTTAGTAAAATTTTTGAATTTTTAAATGGAAAAGAAAGCAAGATTACTAATCAATACATGAAAAAGCAATTACAGCAATTAGATAACTTAGATGGAAATGTTGATTCTTTATCTAATAGAATAGCTAATGTCCGCACATGGTCTTATGTTTCAAATAAAGTTAATTGGGTAGAAAACCAAGATTATTGGATTGAAAGAACTAAAAATTTAGAAGACAAATTATCAGATAGATTGCATGAAGAGCTTACTAAAAGTTTTATTGATAAAAGAGCAAGCGTTTTAGCAAAAGGACTTAAACAGGACATCACTTTTAAAACAGAGATATTAGAAAACGGAAAAGTTTTAATAAATAGTCAATTTATAGGTCAGTTAAATGGATTAAAGCTAGAGCTTGATCTTAAAGTTGACGCTTTGGATACAGATATTAAATCATTAAAAAAAGCAGCCAAACAAAATGTTGAACCAGAAATATTAAATAGAATTAAACAAATAAAAGAAACTAGTCTTATTGAATTAAAAGATGATTTTAAAATTTATTGGAAAAATTTTCCTGTTGCAAAGTTATCTACTGGTAAAGACTATTTAAATCCAGAAATCAAACTAATAATTGACGATATGATTGAGGGAAGTAAAAAATCAGATTTTTTTAATTTTTTACAAGATTGGATAAATAAAAAAATAAATTTTGAACTAAAAAGTTTAACCGATTTAAAAAATATCAATACCAATAATGCATCAATTAGAGCTTTAGCATATCAATTATACGAAAATAATGGTGTGATTAAAAGAGAAAATGTAAAAGATTTCTTAAAAAAATTAGCTCAAGAAGAAAGAAAAATTTTAAGAAGTTTAGGTGTAAAATTTGGTAGATATCATATTTTTTTATTTAAACTATTTAAGCCAAGTTCAGTTTCTTTGAGAATTGCATTATGGAAAAATTTTCATCAAAAATATTTTGATTTGAAACCTCCAACTTTTGGATTAAATTTTTTAAAGGAAAAAAAA
>CABXCB010000051.1 GCA_902510635.1 uncultured Pelagibacteraceae bacterium | reverse complement strand
ACAATCTTGAATTAATGCATTCCATGAATTTACTTAAACAAGGAAATTTTAAACAAGGATGGAAACTTTATGACAAAAGTTTACAGCCTAAAAATAATTATTATTCCAATATTCCTTTTTGGAAAGGAGAGAACTTAAAAAAAAAAAATATATTAGTTTACGAGGATCAAGGGATAGGAGATTCAATACAATTCTCTAAGCTTTTATTTTCTTTAAATAAGATCTGTAATGATATTAGAATTGAGGTAAGAAATAGTGCCCTAAGTCTCTTTCAAAACAATATATTAAATCTTAAAGTATTTGAAAAAGGATCTAATTTAAATTCTGATTGTGATTATAAAATTAGCTTTGTTTCTCTAAATACTTATTTTTATGAAAATAAAAATAAGAAAGAGCAAGTATTTTTTAAAATTAGTGAAGAGCTAGTATCAAAATGGAGGAATAAAATAGATTCTAAAAACCTAAAAGTTGGTTTAACTTGGAGTGGTAATATATATGGAGTAAATCAACCATTTAGGTCAATAGAATTAAAAAAATTAGATAGAATTCTTTCTTTAGACTGTGAATTTATATGCCTTCAAAATGATATATGGGAAAATGATAAAGATTATTTAAATCACTCAAAAATTAATAATTTAGGAGATAATAATTTTTTAGAAATTGCAGCTATAATTAAAAATTTAGATCTAGTAATTTCAGTAGATACCTCTATTCTCCATTTATCTTCTAGTCTAGATAAATTAACTTGGGGTATATTTTCTTTTGATCAGGAGTGGAGATGGTGGGCTTATAACGAACCAGCTTTTTATAAGAATCTATTAGAATATAAGCAAATTCAATTTAATAATTGGAATAATGTTTTAGATGATATTTATAAGAATTTAAAAAAATTAATTATAGAAAAAAAACACCGATAAGTGATTATTGCTTGCTTATAAAAAACCTCTAATTATAATACTTATTAACAAAAGCGGGCATAGCTCAGTGGTAGAGCGTCTCGTTGCCAACGAGAAGGTCGTGGGTTCAAGTCCCATTGCCCGCTCCAATTAAATAAGGATAATAATGAGTGATTTAGCGGATAAGAAATGTATTCCTTGTGAAGGAGGAATTCCAAGTTTTGATTTAAGTGAAATTCATAATTACTTAAAAAAGGTTGATGGATGGGATGTAAAATCAGATGATCAAAAAACTTATTATTTAATTAAACAATTTAAGTTTAATAATTTTTTAGAAAGTCAAAATTTTATAAACAAAGTAGGAGATATTGCTGAAAATGAGGGTCATCATCCAGATATTTGGTTTGGATGGGGATACGCAAAAATTAAGATTTTTACCCACGCTATAAATGGTTTACATGAAAGCGATTTTGTCCTTGCAGCCAAAATTGATAAAATTATTAGTGCTTAAAGTGTCTAGTTTTTGAAAAAACCAATATTGTATTTGTTCTATTTGCAAATTTGATTATTTCTTTATCATTTACCGAACCAGATGGTTGAATAACAGCGGATATACCTGATTGAACTAATTTTTCTATCCCATCGACAAAAGGAAAAAAAGCATCAGAAGCAGCAATAATTTCATCATCTTTTTTTTCTTTGTAAAATTTATTCATCTTACTTATTGCTATTTCACAGCTATCCAATCTACTTGGCTGACCAGAACCAATCCCAATTGTAGAATCATTATTTGTGATAACAATTGCATTAGATTTCACAAATCTACAAACATTAAATGCAAATATTAAATTTTTTAAAGTTTTAGAACTAGGTTTAATTTTAGAAACTACTTTAAAGTTAGATTTTGAAAAAGGAAGAGTATCTGTAGTTTGTATTAGGAGAGAGTTCAATTGTGAAGATATATTATTTAAATTAATATTATCTAATTCGCTCGAATCAATAATTCTTAAATTTTTTTTATTTTTTAATATTTTTAATGCGTTATTTTCAATTCCATTACAAATAACTACTTCTAAATATATTTTTTTTAGCTCTATAGCTAAACTTTTTTTGATTTTAAAATTGCAAGAAACTATTCCACCAAATGTACTTATTGGGTCGCATGCAAGTGCTAATTTATAACTTTTTAATTTATTTTTATTTATTGATACCCCGCATGGGTTTCCATGTTTAATTATGACTGTACCAATGTTTTTTGGCAAAGACCTCGATATTAATAGTGCTGCAAAGATATCGTTATAATTGTTATAACTTAACTTTTTACCACTAAGTTGTTTCAGATTTAAATTATTTCTTATTGAATAAATCGCTGCTTTTTGATGAGGATTTTCACCATATCTTAATTTTTCAATCAAATTACCAAAGAATATTTTTTTTTTAGGGAATAAATTTTTAGATTGCGAATTAAAATAATTAGATATTAATCCGTCATAATAAGCAGTTTCTGAAAATGCTATTTCAGACATTTTTTGTCTGAATTTTAAAGTTGTTTTACTCTTATTTGAATTTAATTCTTCCACTAGTTCTTTGTATTGTTCGGGTCTAGTGATAACGGTTATATCATTATAATTTTTTGCAGCTGCACGTACCATTGTTGGTCCACCAATATCAATATTTTCAATTATTTTTTTATGTTTATTTGTGTTTTCTAAAGTTTTTTCAAAAGGATAAAAATTTACAATTACAAGATCTATTTCTTCAAAATTATTTTTTTTTAACTCTTTATTATGAGATTTATTTCCTCTTATACTTAAAATTCCAGCATGAATTTTTGGATGAAGTGTTTTAACTCTTCCATTCAATATTTCCTTAGATCCAGTATATTTTGATAGTTCTAAACATTTATACTTTAGTTTTTTAATTTCTTTAAAAGTACCTCCTGAACTAATAATTTGAATTTTATGTTTTGATAAATTTTTTAAAAGTATTTTCAAATTTCTTTTATCGGAAACTGAAATTAAGGCTTTTCTTATTTTTTTCATTAAATTTTAACTAATTCCCATACGATTTCTTGATCTTCATTTTGAGTTAATCCTGCAATAAATATATTTTGATTTTCAACAAAAGAGTTTTTTTTACCGAAATATAACCCAGTTTCAACATCAATTTTATGATCTTTACATGAAAATTTCCATCCAGAGTTTTCTATTTCAATAAGAATTGATTTTTCATCCTGGGTTTTGGTTATTTTAACACCAGGTATAAAATGAAACCTAATTTCAAAGTTTGAACTTTTTTTTTCTTTCTTTTTAATTAATTTGTCTGTTCCAATAAATTTATTTTTTTCTATAAAAAATTCTATTTTTCTTTCATGGATGACTCCATAATTTTTTAAATAGCCATCATGAGAACCAGAAATATTCCAATATTTTTTTTCTGATATAACAGATTTTTTTAGTATTTTTAGTTCTTCATCAACTTTAAAAATACCATCAGTATCTTTTTTCATTTTACACGACGACCTATTATCCAAAATAACAGTTGAATGTGTTGCAGTTGATTTAGAGATTGAATTTAGCTGATGTTTATAATTTTGAAAGTAACCACAATTAGAAATTAATTTGCAGTTATTAAAAAAAATTTCAAATGATAAAGCTCCAGATTGATAATCTTTACTAAATTTTTTTTGAGGGGAAGATCCTAAGTCAACTGAAAGAATAACATTTTTGTTTTTTAAAATAACATATCCTCCAATTTCATTACTTTCATTTTTAAATTTATAATTATGGAAATTTAAATATTTATCAAAATCAAAATTTGAGTTAATATGGTTTCCATTAAATAAGAGGTTTTGATTAGTGTTTTGCCACATAAAATTATAATTTTGTCCTAAGAAAAAAATAATTTCATTTAAATGTTCAGGAATTTCATTTTGTGATTCTTTAAGCCATTCTCTTATTAAAACAAAATATTTTAAATAGAATGTAAGTTGCCTGAAGTTCCTTGATTTTGGAAAACTTTGTGTATCAAAAGAAAAATCAATAATATTTTTTAAAAGATTTAAGCCATAACTTAAATACTTTTCATCTTTATATGAGAGACCAGATAATATAATTGAAGCACATCCAATCATCTTATCATTTACCCATTTAGATCTATTTATTTCATTAATTAAATGATTAACTTGTTTTTTTATATTTCTATTAAAATTTTTTTTATAAGATTCATCGCTACTATCATAACTTAATTTTGAATTTGATATCCACGCAATTACCCTTTTTGATAAAGTATCTATCTCCCAACTTTTAGAATTATACTTTTGATTCTTTTCAATCCAATTTAAAATAATTGATTGAGTAATTTTTTTTGAAGATTTTAAATCAATTGTAAATAACCAAAAAAAACTATGAAGTTTTTTATAATCAGTCTCGTTTATATTTTGGTTAGTCCAAACAGAATTTAAATAAAAATTTTCGATATTATTTTTCTTCTTGTCATATTTTATTAAACAATCAAGTAGATTTGGACTTGGCTTATATTCGATGAATTTGTCATCAATTCTAGATATTTTTTTATTATAAATTTTAGAGTTTAAATAAAT
>CABXCB010000050.1 GCA_902510635.1 uncultured Pelagibacteraceae bacterium | reverse complement strand
AGATTTGCAGGTCCTTCAACTTTTGCCAGACTACCAGAATTAAGAGATGTTGAAACTTGTGATATTGCAATAGTAGGAATACCATTTGATGCTGGAACAAGTTATAGACCTGGCGCAAGATTTGGACCACAAAGTATAAGACAAGCCTCAAGACATTTAAGAACTAATTATCATCCAAATTATGACAGTGAACCGTTTGTTGAACAACAAGTAGCTGATGCAGGAGATATAACTTGTAATCCATTTAATATTAATGAAGCAATTAAACAAATAGAGGTTGGAGCAACAGACTTGTTAAATAAAGTTGGTGGAATAATAAGCATGGGTGGAGACCATACAATTGCATTTCCACTTTTAAAAGCAGTAAATAAAATAAACAATGGTCCTGTAGCGTTAGTTCATTTTGATGCTCATTTGGACACTTGGGATACATATTTTGGAGCTCCATTTACTCATGGAACTCCTTTTAGAAGAGCAAGAGAGGAAAATTTATTTTTAGATGATGCATCGATGCATGTTGGAATAAGAGGACCTTTATATAGTAGAGATGATCTGAAAAATGATGAAAGTTTTGGTTTCAAAATAATTCACTGCGATGAGTTTCAAAGCCAAGGCACTGATAAGATTGCAGAAAGAATAAGAAATAGAGTAGGAAATAACCCGTTATATTTATCAATTGATATAGATGTTTTAGATCCTGCATTTGCTCCTGGAACTGGGACACCTGAAATTGCCGGCATGACTACAAGGGAAATGGTAAATGTTTTAAGAGGACTTTCAGGTTTAAATTTAATTTCTGCTGATGTAGTTGAAGTTTCTCCTGCATACGATCACGCAGAAGTCACATCTTTGGCTGCTGCGACCATTGTATATGAATTAACAAATCTATTTGCAAAAAAGAAACAATAGGCTACTTTATTTTATGCTTGAAAAGAAAAATTTTTATATAAATGGTAAATGGATTGCCCCAAAAAATCAGAAAGACATACAAGTTATAGATCCAGCAACTGAAAGAAGTAGTGCAGTAATTTCACTTGGAGGAAAGGAAGATGTAGATGCAGCTGTCCTTGCAGCTAAAGATGCATTTGTTAATTGGGGCTTTACTTCAAAAGAAGTTAGAATAAAACTGCTAGAAAAGCTTTACGAAATTTATAAAAAAAGATGGAATGACATATCTGATGCTATTACTTTAGAGATGGGTGCTCCAAAAGACTTTTCATCTAAACTTCAAACAGGAACTGGAGCAAGCCATATTAAGTCATTTATTAGATATTTAAAAAACTTTGAATTCGAAAGACCATTAGGAGACCATGCTCCAAATCAAAGAATATTATATGAACCAAAGGGAGTTTGTGCCTTAATCACACCTTGGAACTGGCCAATGAACCAAGTTTGTCTTAAGGTAATTCCAGCAATTGCAGCAGGTTGTACTATGGTATTAAAACCATCTGAACTTGCACCTTTATCTTCTATCATACTTGCTGAGATTATTGATGAAGCAAAATTTCCCTCAGGTGTTTTTAATTTAGTCAATGGTGATGGAGCAGTAACTGGAGATGCATTAACAAGTCATCCAGATGTAAACATGATATCTTTTACTGGTTCTACTAGAGCAGGAGCTCTTATTTCAAAAAATGCAGCTCAAGATTTCAAAAGAGTTAGTTTAGAGCTTGGTGGAAAAGGTGCTAATATTATTTTTAAAGATGCAGATCTTGAAGCAATCGAGAGAGGGGCCCTAAGATGTTTTAGAAATTCAGGTCAATCATGCAATGCTCCAACAAGAATGCTTATTGAAAAATCAATGTATAACGAAGCTGTTGAAAGGCTTACAAAATATGCAAATGAATTTAAAGTTGATGATCCAAACAAAGAAGGAGATCATATAGGACCTGTAATATCTGAAACTCAATTTAATAAAATTCAAAATTTAATTAAAAAAGGAATAGATGAAGGTGCAAAACTAGTAGCCGGAGGTTTAGGAAAACCTGATGGGCTAGATAAAGGTTATTATGTGAAACCAACTGTATTTGTTGATGTAAAAAATAATATGGAGATTGCAAAAACAGAAATATTTGGCCCAGTATTATCTGTTATGTCATTTGAATCTGAAGAAGAGGCTATTTCAATAGCCAACGATACACCATATGGATTAACAAACTATATTCAAACACAAGACCCTGAAAAAGTAAAAAGAGTAGCAAGAAAATTAAGATCAGGCATGGTTGATGTTAATGGAGCCGGTATTGCCGTAGACGCCCCATTTGGAGGATATAAACATTCAGGCATTGGAAGAGAAGCTGGTCAAGAAGGTCTTACAGAATTTCTAGAAGTTAAATCTGTAGGTGGGTGGAATTAAATAGAAATTTTGATTTACTTGATCAAATTGGGTTTTAAAAATCATTAAATAAGCCAATTTTAATATATCTGTAATAAACGCTTGTATTTATCATCATAAAATCTACCGTTCAATAAATAACAAAAAAGGAGGGAGATTATGAGTAGATCTTCTAAATTATATAATAAGGATTTAGCGCCAACTCCAAGTTCGGAGAAAAAATGGGGATGGTTCGAAATCTTTAACGTATGGGCTAACGATGTTCAAAGTTTATTTGGATATACTTTGGCGGCATCATTATTCTTATATTCTGGTCTAAACGGCTGGGCTGTATTTCTTGCGTTAATACTTGCAGGATTTTTTATAATGTGGCTAGTTAACCTATCAGGAAAACCAAGTGTTAAACATGGTATTCCTTATCCAGTATTTGCTCGTGTGAGTATGGGGGTGTTCGGTGCAAACTTTCCAGCAATGGCAAGAGGCCTTGTTGCAATGTTTTGGTATGGTGCACAAACTTATGCAGCATCAACGGCAGTTGCATTATTAATAACTGGTTTAACAGGTATACAAGGTGAACCTGTGTTACTTGGAATGTCAGGAGTAATGTGGATTTCATTTATTTTTGTATCACTTTTCCAAGTTTATCTATTTTGGCAAGGCATTGATCTTGTTCGAAGATTTTTAAACTTTGCAGGACCAGCAGTTTATATTGTGATGATTGTTTTAATGTTAGCTATTTGGGCTAAAGCAGGCGGTGGACTCTTATCAGAAGTTGGAGAAATATTTTCAGGTAGTGAGCGTTCAGGTGGATTTGAAGGTTTGGGATCATTTGGAGCTTTCATAGCTGTATTTTCAATTATGGTTGGATATTTTGCTGCAGTAGTTATTAACTTTGGTGACTTTGCTAGATTTGTTAAAAATGAAGATGAAATGAAAAAAGGAAACCTATGGGGACTAGTAGGAAATGTAATTTTCTTTTCATTTATAACTTTAATGATCACTGGTGGTACAATTGCAATATTTGGAGAATACATTGCACAACCAACAGAAATGGTTGCAAAAGTAGATAATTTATTTTTAACTTTAATTGCAGCATTTGCATTTTTTGCAGCTACAGTTGGGATAAATATGGTTGCTAATTTTATACCTCCAGCATATGACCTAGCAAACTTAATGCCAGACAAAATAAATTTCAGAACTGGTGGATTAATTACTGCTATTTTTGGATTTGTTATTGGTGGACTATGGGTTGCTGTTATTACACAAATGGGAATGTTTCCATTTGTTAATACATTAGGAGCAATTTTAGCACCAGTATTTGGAATAATGATCGTTGATTATTATGTAATCAAAAACCAAAAAATTAATGTTGATGATTTATTCTCTGACAAAGCAAGCGGAAAATATCATTACAACGGTGGATTCAATGGAAAAGCAATGTTAGCTTGGGTAATATCAGGTTATGTTGCAGTTGGATCAGTTTGGCCGAATATATTATTTGCTGGTTTAGATGATTTCTTTGCTAATTTAGGTGGCGGAGGAGGGTATGCTTGGATGATTGGAGCAGCTTTAGGTGCTATCATTCATATGGCAATATCTGGAAGAGGCAAATAAACAGTTTAAATTTAAAAGCTCGCCGAAGTAATCGGCGGGCTTTAGTATTTTAGAGATATATTTTCTTTATCTAAATTTTCAATAACCAAATTATCACCTAACCCTTTTCTGTCGACCACAAGAAAGTTCATATCTTCAGTCGATATTAATGGGAAATGCCAAATTCCAGGATTATAATTAACTCCTATACCTGCTGGAATTATAAATGCTTCAACTTTATCTAAATTTGGTTTTTCACCTTTGGGCGCCACAAATGCTAAGAAAGTTGTTTCTTTCATTGGTATAAAAGCCTGACTACCTAATGGATGTTTTTCCATCATATCTATCTTCATAGGAAAACTTCTCTTTAAAGCAGAGAATATACTTATAGTTGTTTCACCGTTATCATTAGAGGTATTTAAATTAGCTATACCATCATATCTTTTTGCATATCCATTATTTATTTCTAAAGGTTTTATATCTTTTGTAGAAATCATATCTCCAAATTTAGCAAAATTTTCTTTTGTAATTGGTATCGGTTTTATTATTTTTTCATTCATTTTACTTTTCCAAAGGC
>CABXCB010000049.1 GCA_902510635.1 uncultured Pelagibacteraceae bacterium | reverse complement strand
TAAAACCAGAAAATGATAATATCAAAAGTGCTGTAATTTTACTTCATGGTTATGGAGGAGATGGTAATGATATAAGTATGTTAACTTTAAACTGGAAAAGATTTTTACCTGAAACAGTTTTTTTATGTCCAAATGGTCATGAAATATGTCCTATTAATCCAAAAGGTTTTCAATGGTTTGCTCTAGATAAAGATGATCCAAATTATATTCTTGAAGAATCAATCAAAGCTGAAAAAAAATTAAATTTTTTTATTAATGAAGTTAAATCAGAGTATAACTTAAACAATCCCAAAATTTGTATTTCTGGCTTTAGTCAAGGATGCATGATGTCTATAAATTTAGGTTTAACAGCTGAGGAAAATTTTAATTGTATTATAGGATTTTCAGGTAAAATAATTAATAAAGATAATATTTCAAAAAGAATAAAATCTAAAACAAAAATGCTTTTGATTCATGGAGATCAAGATGTAGTAGTACAACCAAATAGTTTGCTTGAAGCAAAAGATTTTTTACAGAGAAATAAAGTAAGCATAGAAACAAAAATGATCAAAAATTGTGAACATCATATTTCGATTGAAGCTTCAAGTATTGCATTAAATTATTTAAAAAAAAACTTATATAATTAATAAATTCTTCATATATATTTTGTATTATTGATTAATAAAATTAATTAAGTTAATCTTATGTGATGAATAATTCATTTGATAATAGCATATCTTTAGAAAAATGTCCTGCGCTTGTTTTGAATGCAGACTATAGACCTTTAAGCTATTATCCACTTTCATTATGGAGCTGGCAAGATTCTATAAAATCAGTTTTTTTAGAAAGAGTATCTATTGTAAGTTATTATGATAGAATAATTAGAAGCCCTTCCTTTAGCATGAAACTACCAAGTGTAATTGCTTTAAAGAGCTACATTAGACCACAAGCAAATCCAAATTTTACGAGATTTAACGTTTTTTTAAGAGATAAATTTTCTTGTCAATATTGTGGAGATAAAAAAGAATTAACATTTGATCACTTACTTCCAAGATCAAAAGGAGGAAAAACTAATTGGGATAACGTAGTAACAGCTTGTTCAGATTGTAACGTCCAAAAAGGAGGAAGACTATTAAAATTTTCAGGAATGACTCTAAATCAAAAACCATATCAACCAACAACGGAAGATTTACACAAGAATGGAAAGAATTTTCCTCCTAATTTTTTACATAAGAGTTGGATAGACTATTTATATTGGGATGTAGAATTAGAGCCCTAATTAAATTTTTTCTGAGATACTAATTGCAATTTTAGATCCAGTTTTAATGATTTTATCCATTATAGAATATAAACCTTCTTTAGTTGCACCTTCTTCATAAGCAATATCTTTATGATGTAGTTCGTCATTTCTAAATTTAATTATTTTACTTTTAAGATATTTTTCATCATTTTCTAATTCATTAATTTGATTTCGATAATGTTCATCAATCACTTCTTCTACAGACGCAGTGCATAACATTGACGCTTTTTTTCCAATTATAGTGGTACCAAAACCAAGACCTACACCCAATAAATCCCATAAAGGTAGAAATTTTGTAGGCTTTATATTTCTTTTTTTAATTTCATTTTCAAAAAAATCACAATGTTCTTTTTCATGAACTTTCATTTCCTCAATTTTTTTTTTTAATTTATCATTCTTAATTATAGTACTTAAAGCTAAAAGTTGTCCTTCATAAATTTTAATTGCACCTCTTTCTCCAGCATGATCTACTCTTATAAATTCTTCTAATTTTTTTTTATTTGTTTTTTTCATTTAAGATTAATTTGAATATTAATATAAAAATAAAAAAGGATATCAAAAGATTAATTGACGCAAGAGATA
This sequence comes from uncultured Pelagibacteraceae bacterium, assembly GCA_902510635.1. GTDB lineage: Bacteria > Pseudomonadota > Alphaproteobacteria > Pelagibacterales > Pelagibacteraceae > Pelagibacter. The sequence continues at coordinate 2,740 of CABXCB010000049.1, read as the reverse complement.
ATCCAAAAATTTTAAAATCAACATTTTTGCAACTATTCACATTTGAACTTAATAATTTTAATAACTCATTTTTATCAATAATATTTAAGGAGTTATTTGTACATCCTAAAAATTCTTCAAAGAATTCTTGTTCTATACCAAAGTGATAACCAGAAAGTAAAAAACTTGAAAAAAAAGTTATTAATAATGCATATAGCCAAATTAGGTTTTTAGAGTAGTTGATTCCTAAGAAGGTTATGAAAATTGCGAATAAATATGGTACTCTTTGGTAAATACATAATTTGCAAGGAGAGTAGCCTAAAAAAAATTCAATGTACAAAGCTATCAATAATGAGAGCAAAGAAATGATAAAAATAAGTATATAAAATTTTTTAATTTCAAAAATTTTGTTCATTAATCTATATTATAAAATTTTTCAAAAATTGATAAACTAAGAAAGCAAAAATTATTATACTTATTGAAGTAATTATAGATACTTTTAATAATTTTTTTTCTATTAATAATTTTATTGTTGGACCAAAATTTCCAATTAAAAATGAAATTAGAAAAAATCTTGTACCTCTGGTTAATAATGAAACAATTATAAAATATGCTAAATTAAAATGTAAAAATCCACTACTAATTGTTAAAAGTTTAAAAGGTATAGGAGAAAAGCCAGCTATAGCTAGTAAGGCAATCCATGCAATAATTCCACCTTCAGACGAAATTTTATTTTTCCAAAAAGATGGGTCTACACCATAAAATTCAAAAATTTTAACTCCAATTTCATTATAAAAAACATAACCAATAAAATATCCCAAACAAGCTCCAAGAACAGAACAAACCGTAGCAATTAATGCTATTTTTATCCATTCCTGTCTCTTTGCTATTGTCATAGGAATAATTATTACATCAGGAGGTATTGGAAATATAAAACTTTCTATAAATGATACAAAACCTAAAAAAAATTTAGAACTTTTATGACCTGCTAATTTAATAGTTTTAAAATAAAGTTCTTTAAACATATTTTCTTTTAATACAATAATTCTTCTTATACTATTATTTTATAAACAAATTAATGCTAATTAAATTGGGGCGAATGGCGGAACTGGTAGACGCGTTGGACTCAAAATCCAATGGTAGCAATACTGTGAGAGTTCGATTCTCTCTTTGCCCACCAAAAAAATATGGATTTAATAAATATAAATAATTTACCTGAATTATTTTTTGAGCAGTTTAAAAAACAAAAAGATAAAAATAAAATATTATTATCATCTTTAAAGGAGCCTAGAAAAAATTACAGTTGGCAACAAACTTATGAAATAATAAACAATCTTTCAGATGAAATAGTAAAACATACAAAAAAAGGTGATAGATGTTTATTAATTTCTGAGAATAGGCCAGAATGGTTTATTTCTGATCTTTCGATAATGCTAGCAGAGTCAATTACAGTTCCTTCATACACAACTTATGCTGAAAGAGATTATGAATATATTATATCTGACTGCAAACCTTCAATAGTTTTTGTTTCAAATACAGAACAATTTATCAAAATAAAAAAAATAATTAAAAATAAAGATTTTATAAAAAAAATATTTTCCTTTGAAAAGTTAGAAGAAGTAAATGAAGATGAATATATAAACATTAATAATTTAACTTTAAATTTGAATGTTAAAAATAATAATTCTAAAGTAAAAATTAGAAGACAAGATCCAGCATGTATTATTTATACATCTGGAACACAAGGAAATCCTAAAGGAGTAATATTAAGTCATGGTGGAATTTTAAATAATTGTGAAGGTGCAATAGAAATTTTAAAAGAACTAATTACAAATGATCAGACAAGATTTTTAACTTGGTTACCTTTATCTCATTCTTATGAACATACAGTACAGTTTGTTCAAATAACCGTTGGTGCTAGAATATTTTATGCTGAAAGTATAGATAAATTAATTAAAAATATGAATGATTGTAGGCCTGAAATTATGACAGCAGTTCCAAGATTCTATCAAAATCTTTATCAAAAAATAAATGCTAGTTTTAATAAAGCCACTGGAATTAAAAAAAATCTGATTCAACAAATGCTAAATCTAGGACTTAAAAAGATCAAAAAAAAACCCTTAAATTTTATAGAAAAAATACAGGACACTATTCTAGATAAAATTGTTAGGAAAAAAATAAAAGATCAATTTGGAGGTTGTTTAAAAACTTTTGTTTCTGGAGGAGGAGCTTTAGATAAAGAAGTTGGTTATTTTTTAAATGCTATTGGTTTGCCAACTTTGCAAGGATATGGACTTACTGAAACCTCTCCTGTTGTAAGCTGCAATCCTATAAATGATATAAGAGTTGAAACAGTCGGTCCTCCATTTAAAGGAAACGAGGTTAAAATTGCAGAAGATGGTGAAATACTTGTTAAAGGTGAGAATGTTATGCTTGGATATTGGAATAATCAATTAGAAACCAACAAAGTTTTAAAAAATGGATGGCTTTATACTGGAGATGTAGGAATTTTCGAAAACAGTTATTTAAAAATAACAGATAGGAAAAAAGATATTATAATTACTCCAGGAGGAGATAACATTTCACCTATAAAAATTGAAAATGAAATAGCTAATTCAGAATTATTTGAACAATCAATTGTTTATGGAGATAATAAACCATTTTTAGTTGCATTATTAGTTCTTAATGTAGATAAACAATCATTAGGTGAAGATGAAATTAAATTTGAAATAGAAAAAATTAATAAAAAATTATCTAAAAT
>CABXCB010000048.1 GCA_902510635.1 uncultured Pelagibacteraceae bacterium | reverse complement strand
AATCTGAGTAATTAAAAATATTGAATTTATTTTTCAATAATTTTTTTAGTTTCTGGTAAAATCGTGTTTTACCAGAACAAGGTATTCCAACAAATTCAATAACAGACACTTATTACCTGAATGCTAAATATTTAAAAAATATTTTTTTTCTAAAAAAAATTTATATAATGCTTCAATGACCAGTGAATATATAATTGTAGCGGCTAAAGTATTCCCGAAAAATGGTATTGCTAAAATATAACAAGTTAAAAGCCCATTTATATTGTATCCATAAAATCCTGATAACCAAACGCCAAAATTAGTTACTAAATAAAATATAAAGCAGGCAATTAAGATTCCAGAAAATCTCTTAAAGAAATTATTGTTAAAATATTTAGATATAAATCCAATAAATATTATACTTCCCCATGTAAAAAAAATTGTGCTATGAATCCCAATAAAAATATCAGTTAATATAAAGCAGATTAATGTTATTGGAATATATCTCAATCCAAAAATTGCTGGGACATAAAAACTTAATGCAATTAAGCTAGTAAAATTTGGTGGATGTGGGATAAATCTACTTGCAGCAAGTGCTAAAAATATTCCAATTGAAAATTTTAAATACTTCATATTCATTATTTTAGCTCTTTATTAACAATTTTAACAACAAAGCTCTAGTAGTTTAATCTAAAACCTAGATTAAATAATCTTCCATTTTGTGAATATCCATATGGTCTTTGATATTGCTCATCTAATAAGTTAGTTATATTAAGACTTACAACTCCAATATAAGTTTTCTTTGAAACTGAAAGATTCATTATATCGGTACTATCTACCTTTTTTACTGTAGGAGCATAATCAAATGATTTACCATAATGCTTATAATTATAATAAATAGCAAAAGGACCGATTAAGGAATTATTTATATTTACGTCATAGCTAATTCCATATGTTGAATCAGGTCTATTTAGTTGGTGACTTCCATCTGTTTGCTTGCTTGATGATATTGTATTATAAACAGAAAGCTTCTGTTCTTTATTTTTAAAAACTATATTGCTTTCAATTCCATCTTGTTTCAAATCAGATTTATTATTTGTGTATCCTGAACCTCCTTTATATGAGCTGTCATATAGAAGTGCATCTTCAATGAAACTTCTATAAAATGTGTTTTCAAAACTTAATGAGTCATTAAATGAATATTTAATTTTTAACTCATTAGTTCTGCTTTTCTCAGGGTTAGCACCAGGATTAGCAACATGTTTATATGAGTCCGTTCTACCATTACTTCCATATAATTCATATAAGCTTGGATTTCTTAAACCTGTAGATTGAGTTAAACCTATTTTAAATTTCCCAAAAAAATTTGTTAAATTAATTTTATAAGTTGGATTTAATCCTGTAGTCTTATGATTGTCCCCTCTACCATATAAAGATAAACTTGTATCATTAGACAATTGATAGCCAGTGTTTGCAAAAAAACCAAAATTATCTACATTTCCTCGAACAGTAGGAGAAGACCACGATCCACTATTGGTGAATGAACCAGCATCGTATTTATATTCAATACCATAACCATAAGATATTTTATTTATAGGTTTAATTCTTCTTTCAGCTTTTAAAACAGTAGAATCAGAATTATACCAATCAAAATAACCACTTTCATCGTATTCTCTATTATAATGATTATAATGCAATGTTAATAGGTTTTCAGCATTTTCACTTAATTTATTCAAACCTGTTTGCACAACATACATTTTATCATGAGCAAAACCACTTTCATCACTAGAACTTGCATCATAATTAGCTTTTGTTCTTCTGGCATAAACTGTAGAATTAATTTTTAGATCATCAGATATCCATTTTTCAGCATTAATATTTACTTGATAATTTTTTGCGCTATCTTCCTCTTTGCCGTCATATCTTGCACTATTATTTTTATTATTTGAAGAATTTCCTTTAAAATTTAAATGCCATCCATTATCCATAATTTTTGTATAATTTGAGTCTATCGAATTATTTTTACTGTTATAGCCACTAATCGAAAAATCATTTACGTAATCAATCGCAGTAACAAAATTAATTGCTCCTCCTATAGCCGATGGTCCAAAGTGGGCACCGCTAGGACCTTTATAAATTTCAATTTGTTGAATGGTTTGAATAAAATCTTGTCCAAAATTATGAAGACCCTGGGTTGTTGTTTGATCATTTATTGGTATACCATTTAGAAGTACAAGAGTATGATTAGAATTTGTACCTCTCATAAATAACGATGTTAATTGACCTCTTTGTCCATTTTGTTTTACATCTATACCGTCTACATAATTAAGAACATCAACAACATCTATAGCACCACTTTTTTCAATTTCTTCACGATTAATTATAATTTTACTCACTACCTCTTCCGAAAAAGATGAGGTATTAGGTGTTTTGCTAATTACAATACAAGGAGCACCTTTTCTATTATCCCATTCACAATTTTTTAAATTTTCCGCATAAAGATTTGATATTAACAATATAAAAAATATTATAATTTTAAAATACATAGACATCCTATAGTTCTAAATACCTCTAGCTCAGAGGATTTAATTAATTAATGCCGATGCTAATTTTTCATTGCAGAACTAGACTTTTCCTGGCCTTCATTCAACAGCGGACTTTAACTGGGTGGCGCTCGGACTTTAACCGTTGCAGGAACAGCCAGTGAATTTCACACTGATTTCCCACCATGCATTTCAGTCAAAATAATGATTAAACTTTTTCTTAATCATTACAATATATTAATTTAACTCATCTTTAAAAAATGAGGTTTCTGGTGTTTCAGTTGACATTTCATTTTCTGCACCAGGAATACAAATATTTGGATTTTCTACTTCTTTAAAAGCATCAATGCCTCCGTGTGGATCAGCATCTGGTCTTGGCATATATTTTTCTAAGTATTCGGCCTTTAATTCGGCAAAAATTTTACTACCTTCTTTATCATTTTTTTCAGCTCTAGCAATTTCCTTCCACCTGTTTTTTGGAAATTTTACATACATAGAAAAACATTTTCTAATTTCTTCTATTTCATGAGGAGGATATTGAGGCATGTTTAGTTGCGTTTCTGCTGTTAAACATTTTGTAATTGTTTCTGGTTTAATTAAACCTAGTTCTTCACACATCTTTCTTAGTGGAGTTCCATGAAATGGTACAAACGAATAAATGCTGGTATTCGTTGCATCAATATTTCTATTTAATTCTATTGTATCAAAAGCTAACTTTTTAGTCTCTGTAGGAAATCCAGTTATATTATTAGTACTAAATTGAATTTCATATTTTTTTGGTATTTTAAGTTTTGCTATTATATCTTTATTTTTCCATCTTCTATCGAGTATTTTTTTTCTAAATTCCTCATTACCATGCTCAACACCAAAAGAAATTCTGTGTAGACCAACTGATTTTAATTTTTTCATATTATAATCTGTAATGGTTTCAGGTCTTGTTTGCATCCAGAATGGAAGCTTAATATCCTCATACATTTCACAAAACTCATCAAATTCTTTGTTACTCATGCCTAAAAAAGTATCAGCCCAAAAATAGTTATATTCAACTTTATGGACATCCTTAAAAAATTTTAATTCTTTATAAACTAAATCCATGTTCTTTTTACGGTAAAAGTTATGTCCAAGCCCTTTATAAAATTTCATTTGGTCAGGAGAATTGCAAAATCTACAGGTAAAAGGACATCCTCTTATTGTTTCTATAGGTATCATCTTGTAAACTTTTCCTGCCATAGGTCTATAAAGTCTATTTTCCTCAAATTGAGAAATATCTATGATTGGATTTTCATTAATATCTACGGGCTTGGTAATTGGATTTTTTTTAATAATATTTCTATTCTTTAAATATTCTGGGCCAATTGTCTTAACCCAGCAATTAGTAACATCATCATAGTTTTCTTTATTTTTAATTTTTTTACAAAGATCTATTAATGCATTTTCCCCTTCACCTACACAAACAATATCAACTAATTTATCCTTAATACAAATTTCGGGTGCAAAAGTAGGAAAGACACCGCCAGCAATAACTGGTACTTTATGTTTTAATTTATATTCCTCTACTTCACTTAAAACCCGCATTGCGAGTTCCCACATATCTTCTGTAGATGAAATAGCTATTAAATCTGGTTTAAATTTATTTACTTTATCTTTAATATCTTTTTTCCAATCAGAGTTTTTTAACCTTATTCCTTTACTTTCCATTGAGTATGGAACAACATTAAGTTTTTCCATTTTACTTCCATCAGAGTCAATGCCATGGTCAACTGAATAATAAGTTGTATCAAATATATCAATATTATGACCTTCTTTTTTTAAAATCGCCGTAAACATTGCTATCGCTGGTGGCAACATATTCATCCCAAAAGTGTTTGGGTAAATAAATAATATATTAATTCCTTTTTTTTGCATTTTCTAAAATAAATTATTTTTCCATTTTTTTAATTTACCATGATTTACCATGGTGTCATCTGTAGAAATAATTCTTTTTTTATACTTTCTTTTAATCCTGTTTATTAAATATCTCTCAACTCTGCAACGTGAAGTATTTCTAAATTTGTTATTTAAACTAATTTTATTTCTAGATATTAATTCTTTAGTGGTTTTTGACACAAATCCATAAGAATCTTTAGTTGTGTAATAATGTCCTCCTTCAACAAGTCCTATTCCTGAAACAATTACCTCACAATCAGGATTTTCGTATAAT
>CABXCB010000047.1 GCA_902510635.1 uncultured Pelagibacteraceae bacterium | reverse complement strand
GAGTATGAAAAAGAGGATTATGGTCAAACACTAGGTGTATGGGGTGTCGGCCCAGGTTGTTATGTGGTATTACCAGTTTTAGGACCATCAACTATTAGAGATACTGCTGGTTCATTTATGAATGTAATGGGTGGGGATCCTTATTATAATGTTTCTACTCATGGTAATAATGAATATTTAGACAAATCTGATTATATGTTAACGAAAACTTTAACAGGAATAGATTTTAGAGCAAAAAACATAGAAACATTTGAAAATCTTGAAAAAAATTCAATGGATTTTTATGCCTCAGTAAAAAGTTTATACTTACAGGATAGAAAAAGGAAAATTTCAAATACAAAACCAAGTGCAACCATAGAGATTTTGTATGATGGAGACTGGGAAGAAATCGAGTAATTTTTAATTAAATGCCTGTTAAAAAAATTATCAAGACATTATTAATTACAATTTTTAGTTTATTTTTTACAGTCAATTCCTTTTCTTTAGAACCAAAAGATTTTGTCCAACAAACAGTAGATAGTGCAGCTAAAGCTTTAGGCCAAAATTTAAGCAAAGATCTTAAAGTTAGTAAACTAAAAGTAATTGCATTAAAGAATGTTGATATTAAAGGTATTGGATTCTATTCTCTTGGTAAATATAGAAAAAATATTTCAGATAAGAAGAAAGATGAATTTTTAGAGATTTTTACTAAATATTTTTTAATAACATTTTCAAGTAGATTGGCTCAATATTCAGATCCAAAAATTATAGTTAATTCTCAAAAAAAATTAAACGATAAATATACAATGGTCTTTAGCACTCTAATAGCTACTGATGATAAGCCTGAGATAAAAATTAATTGGAGAGTTATTACAAAAGATCCTGACTACCCTCTAATAATAGACCTTATAATTGAAGGCGTTAGTTTGGCTAAAGTTCAAAAGCAAGAATTTTATTCAATTATCGAAAGTAATGATGGTGATATAAATGCATTGCTAAAAAATCTTAAAATTTTTGTAGAAAAAGAATAAAGTTTCATGGTGGGCCCGCCTGGACTCGAACCAGGGACCAATACATTATGAGTGTACTGCTCTAACCAACTGAGCTACAGGCCCAAAATTATTTAGTTAAATATATCATTTTCTTATAGTTATCAATTAAAGATAAATCATAATTGGTGGGCCGTGTTGGTTACGCTCCAACTACCCCTGCAATGTCAATGCAGTACTCTACTATTGAGCTAACGGCCCAAGTATTTAACTTTCTAAGAAACTTTTTAGTTGTTTAGATCTACTAGGGTGCTTTAATTTTCTAAGTGCTTTAGCCTCAATTTGTCTTATTCTTTCTCTTGTAACTGAAAACTGCAATCCAACTTCTTCAAGAGTATGGTCTGTATTCATGCCAACTCCAAATCTCATTCTTAAAACCCTTTCTTCTCTTGGCGTTAATGTAGATAAAATTTTTGTAGTGGCTTCACTTAAATTTGATTTTATTGCCTGTTCTAGTGGTGCCAGTGCTTTCGTATCTTCTATAAAATCTCCAAGACTGCTATCTTCTTCATCACCAACAGGTTTTTCTAAAGATACAGGTTCTTTTGAAATTTTTAAAACTTTTCTTACTTTATCTAATGGCATTCTTAGTTTTTTGGATAATTCTTCTGGTGTAGCTTCTCTGCCAAATTCACTTAAAATTAATCTTTGAGTTCTAACAATTTTATTAATTGTTTCAATCATATGAACTGGTATTCTTATAGTTCTGGCTTGGTCTGCAATTGATCTAGTAATTGCTTGTCTTATCCACCAAGTTGCATAGGTTGAAAATTTATAACCTCTTCTATATTCAAATTTATCAACTGCCTTCATAAAACCGATATTTCCCTCTTGAATTAAATCTAAAAATTGCAATCCTCTATTTGTATATTTTTTTGCAATTGAAATTACTAATCTTAAATTTGCTTCAACCATTTCTTTTTTAGCTATTCTTGACTCTTTTTCACCCTTTTGAATTCTGCTTACTAATTTTTTATAGTCAGTAACAGAAATTCCAAGTTTTTGACTTAATTCAACTAATTTTTCTCTAATATTTTTGAATTCATCTTTATTTTTTTGTAAAAACTTTTTCCAAACTTCATTTGTTCCTAAAAATACTTTTAAGTTTGGATTTATTTCATTCCCAACATAATACTTTATGAACTCTTCTCTAGATATTTTGCTTGATTGTGCAAGTCTCATTAAGTTTCCTTCTAGAGAAATTATTTTTTTATTTTCAACGTAATGTTTTTGAACTAGCTCCTCTAAAACAGCGGGTGAAAGTTGTAATGATTTAATATTTTCAAGAATACTTGTTACAATATTTTGATAGTTTTTCTCTTTTGAATTTGAAAAGTTTACTGAATTTAAAATACATTGTAATTTTTCTACCTGGTATTTAATTAATTTATTATATTCCTTAGTAAGTGTATTAATTGTTTTTAGAACTTTTGGTTTAATCTCAGTTTCCATAGCAGCAAGAGTGGGGTTAAATTCATCTTCAGAACTTTCTTGAGAACTTTGTTCAGTATTGTCTGAATCTACTTTTTTTTGTTTGTTACTTTCTCCTGTATCATCTGCTTCGGTATAATTTGTATCAATATCAATAATCTCTCTAACTAAAATCTCGTCTTTTTGTAAACTTGAATCCCATTCAAAAAATTGTTGAGCTGTAATTGGACTTTGAGACAAAGCATTAAGCATAACATCTTTTCCCGCTTCTATTCTTTTAGCTATTGCAATTTCACCTTCTCTAGATAATAGTTCAACACCTCCCATTTCTCGAAGATACATTCTTATTGGATCATCACTTTTTTCTGTAGTTTTTCCTTCTTCTTTTGATGAAGATTCTTTTTTTCTTAAAATTTTGAAGTCAGATTTCTTTTCTACTAATGCAATCTTATCATCTAAAATATGCATAAATGCTTGGGAAAGATTTTCAGAAGACAGATTTCTTTTTCCAAGAGATTTATTTAATTCTTCGTATGTTATGAATCCTCTATGCAGGCCTCGGCCCATGAGTCTTGCAAATGATTTTGTAATAATTCGTTCCACAGTAAAAAGTTAGGAAGTCTTATATAATGGTATATTAGAAAAAATCCATATTTAAATTAGCTGATTTAATTGATTTTTTGTAATTTTTTCAATTGTCTTATTTCGTTAAATGTATTTTCATTTAAATCTTTTGAAAATTTTGATTCTAATTCCTCTATTCTAGCCTCAAGCTCATAATTTTTAATATCTCTTATAATTTCCTTCAGAAGCTCAATTAACTTATATTCGTCATTTTCCAATTTATTTAAAATATGTTTTACTGATGCAAATTTTGAAATTTTATTTAATATTTGTGAATCAATAGACAGATCATTTATTGAGATTTCGTCATTCATTGAAATTCTTTTAACTATACTTTCAAATATAATTTTATTCTCAGCAGAAAATAATTTTACATCTTGAATTAAGTTTATATTGTTCCTTATTAAAGATAAGTTATTTATTAGAAAGTATAAAAATGAAAATTCTTTTATCTCTATAGAACTTAAATTCTTTGTTTCGTTAAAATGAGCTTGAGTAATTTTTAGTGATTTAGTTTTTTTAAATAGAGATTTATATTTACTTTGATTTGTATTTGGTGTTAAAGAACTTATTTTTTCTAAAAAAAACTCTAATACATATTTTTTTATATAATTGTCATTAATTGAATTGGCTATTGTTCTTACTTTTTTTTCAAATATTGCTAAAGACGATGGATCATTTTTTGTTTCATTTTTATAATGATCAAATATAAAATTATGTATTAAAATTTTATTTTTTTTTGTAAATTCTATAAAATAATCTTTGCCATTTTTTTTTACAAAACTATCTGGGTCTTCTTTATCTGGCAAAAATAAAAAAGAAATTTGTTTTTCAGGTTTTAATTCTTTTATTAAGTTTTCTGCTGCTCTTAATGCAGCTTTATAGCCACTTTCATCTCCATCAAAACAAATAATTAAATCATCATAAAATTGATTTAAAATTGATATTTGCCTGTCTGTAAGAGATGTGCCAAGGTTTGCAACTACATTATCAATACCATTATTACTTAAACCAATAACATCCATGTAACCTTCTACTAAATAAATATAATCAATTTTATTAGATAATTTTCTAGCATAGTCTAGGTTATATAAATTTGATCCTTTTTTAAAAAAAGGCGTTTCTGGTGAATTAATATACTTTGCTACATAATTGCTTTCTTTAATTGTCCTGCCTCCTAAAGCAATGGGTTGTCCTGTTATGCTGTTAATTGGAAATATGATTCTATCTTTGAATCTTTCTACAAATTTATTTTTTTTTTCGTCTAAGTAAAAAAGTCCAGAATCAGTTATATTTTTTTCGCTAAATTTTGATTTGATTTCTTCATAAAAAAATGAATTTGATGGAACAAAACCAATTTTAAATTTAACTACCTCGTTTTTTGATAAATTTCTTTTTTTTAAATATTCTCTTGCGGCATTATAATTATGATTTTTTAAAAGTTCATTATTATAAAATTCAACATACATTTTAAATATTTCAGAATATTCCTTCCATTGCTTTTCTCTTTCTTCATCTTGTATTGTAAATGTATAAGGCTGCATACCTGAAAGATTTGCTAAATACTTTACTGCTTCTCCAAATTTTAAATTTTGAGTTTTCATAATAAAATCAAAAATATTTCCATGTTCCGCAGTGCTAAAACAATGGTAAAAACCTTTATCATCATTAACGGTAAAGGATGGTGTTTTTTCAGTTTTAAAAGGAGATAGTCCTACAAATTCTTTTCCTCTTTTTTTTAGATTAATTGATTTTGAAA
>CABXCB010000046.1 GCA_902510635.1 uncultured Pelagibacteraceae bacterium | reverse complement strand
ATAGCTTTTTAATAGATAACGTTAATATTAAAAATTATATTTTACCATCCTTTACAAAAAAAATTTTTAAATCAATTGATAATTACTAATGAAAAAGATTGCAATTATAGGAGCAGGGATTTCAGGTTTGTTTTTTGCAAATCTTTTAGAGAATGAAAAATCTTATTCTTATAAAATTTTTGAAAAAAAAAATTCATTAGATTTAAGTGATGGATATGGAATACAATTATCTGTAAATAGTATTAATTTATTAAATAAAATTGGTTTTAAAAAAATAAATGTAAGTGATATTTGCTTCCCAAAAAAAGTAAATTTTTTTGATGCAAAAAATTCAAAAAAAATATGTGATATTGATTTATCTCAATTTAATAATCAAAATAATCGCTACACGACATTAAAAAGATCTAAATTTATTGAATTTCTCTTGGAAAATATTCCTTCAGAAAAAATAGTTTTTAATTCAGATCTGATTAATATTAAAAATGAAGATAGATTATTATTAAGTTTTAAAGATAAAAAAATTGAGGAATTCGATTATTTAGTAGCCGCTGATGGGATTTATTCAAAAACTAAACAAATTTTATTTAAAAAAGAGGGGCTCCCAAAATATTTTAACTCAATCGCATTAAGAGGAAACATCCGTAATTTAGAAAATTTTGATATTTCATTGTATTTAGGACCAAATTTTCACTTTGTAATTTATCCTATCAACCAAAACAAAGAATTTAATTTTATCTCAATTATTAGAAAAGAATTAATTCAAGAAGAAATCTCAGATAGAAATTTATTTAAAGATAGTACTTTTATAAGTAATTTATTAAATCAGATTTCTTTCAAATCAAACGTAAACTTAATTGATAATATTGAGGATATTAAATGTTTTCCAATTTTTGTAAGTAAAAAAGTTCAAATACCTCAGTCCAAAAATATTTTTTTAACTGGTGATGCGTTTTATTCATTTCCACCATCATTTGCGCAAGGAGCATCACAATCAATAGAAGCTGCAAATGAACTTTTCAATGATTTAAAGAATAATACTTCAAATTATTATAAAACAAGGATTTTAAAAACTAAGCAAATAAATTCTCGATCATCACTAAATCACTTTACTTTTCAACTTTCAAATCCATTAAATGTTTTTTTTAGAAATATTTTTTTAAAGTACTTTTCTAAAAATAAAAAATTTTTAGAAAATTATTTAGGTAAAATTTATAACCACTAGTTTCTTGATCTTAGACGTTGTCTAAGTTCATCAATTGGCTTTAAAATATCTCCTGATTGGTAATGCCAATAAGTCCAACCATTACAGCTTTCTGAACCTAATATTTGTGCTGCAACTTTATGAATTGATCCTTCATTCTGTTTATATTTTATGCTTCCATCAACCATAACTTTTGCATAAATTTTTTTCTTTTGATCATAGATTTCTGTTCCAGGTTTAATTACTCCTAATTCAATCAACGAACCAAAAGGAATTCTAGGTTTGGACTTATTATTTTGGACTGTATCTAGATATTCATCTTTAATTATATTTGTATTTTTTATTCTTTTATTTGCAGCTTCAAAATATATTTTTTCTTTTTCAATTCCAAAATATGATCGACCTAATTTTTTTGAGACTACCGCTGTTGTTCCTGATCCTAAAAAAGGATCTAAAATAAAATCATTTTTATTTGAAGATGCCAATATAATTCTATGAAGCAATGCCTCAGGTTTTTGTGTTGAATGAACTTTTATTCCATTATTTTTTAATCTTTCTTTACCATTGCATATAGGCAAATTCCAAGTAGACCTCATTTGTAGATCATCATTGAAGGATTTCATTGATTGGTAATTAAATGTATATTTTGATTTTTTACTTTTTGATGCCCAGATTAATGTTTCATGAGCATTTGTAAATCTAGTGCCTCTGAAGTTTGGCATTGGATTATTTTTATTCCAGATTACATCATTTAAAATCCAAAAACCTAAATCTTGGATTATTTTTCCAACTCTAAATATATTATGATAACTTCCGATTACCCAAATAGATCCGTTTTTCTTTAATATTCTTTTGCATTCACTTAACCATTCATTTGTAAATTTATCATATGTTTTAAAACTTTCAAATTGATCCCATTTATCATTTACAGCATTAACCTTTGATCTATCCGGTCTAATTAAACTATTTTGTAACTGTAAATTGTATGGTGGATCTGCAAAAATTATATCAAATGTTTCGTCAGGAATTTTCTTTAATTCTCTAAGACTATCTCCGTTTATAATTTTGTTATATAAATTTTTAGTAACCATTTTTAAAAAATCAATTAGACTCCAGGTCAGATTCTACGTCAACCAGAGATTGAAAAAAATGGACTCGTTTTGTTATATGATTTAATTAGGACTCAATATGTTGTGTATAGGATTGAAAGTTTTACGATGATGTTTGGTTATGCCAAATTTCTTAATTGCTATTAAATGTAATTTAGTTCCATATCCTGCATTTTTATCCCAAGCATATTTAGTAAATTTTTTTGACATTTTTGTAATAAGTCTATCTCTAGCGACCTTAGCGATTATTGATGCTGCTGATATTTCAGGTATTTTTTCATCTCCTTTGATAACATATTTTAAATTATAATTTTTTATTTTTGGAATTTTATTTCCATCAATTAATACACGAGAAGGTTTTTTATTTAATTTTTTTATTGCTCTTTTCATAGCCAGTAAACTCGCATTTAAAATATTAAATTTTTCTATTTCTTTTAATGATGCAGATCCAATAGACCAATAGGAATTTCTTTTTATGTATTTTTCCAATATTTCACGATTTTTTTTTGTTAATTTTTTAGAGTCTTTAAGTTTTTTTTTATCTAAATCTCTTTTTAAAATAACTGCTGCAGCATATACTGGCCCTACTAAACTTCCTCTACCTACTTCATCAACTCCAGCTATAAGAATTTTCATTTCAAATCTTCAATTTTAATTCATCAATTTTTTTTCTTATTTCTTTTAAATCGGCCCATGAATATTTTTTTTGATCAGGAAGTCTAAGCAAATAAGCAGGATGGAAAGTAATCATTACAACATAAGTTTTATTGCTTATAATTAATTCTTTCCAAATGCCTCTTTCTTTAGATATTTTAATTTTAAATCCGAATAAAGCTTCCATAGCTACGCTACCCATAAGTATTAATATTTTTGGATCTATAATTGATATATGTTCTCTTAAAAATTCTGAGTATCTATTTATTTCAGCTTGTTCAGGTTTTCTATTATTTGGCGGGATGTAGTTAACAACATTTGTTATATAAACATTTTCTCTCTTTATACTTATTGCACTAAGCATTTTATTTAGTAGTTGGCCTGCATCACCAACAAAAGGCTTTCCAAGATCATCCTCCTTTTGACCCGGTCCTTCACCGACTATCATAACTGGACTTCTGTGGTCGCCATCATTAAATACAAGCTGTTTCGCGTTACTTTTCAAATCACAATTATTAATATTTTGAATTTTTGTTTTAAGATTATTTAGTTTATAGTTGGTATTTTCAATTGTAGGTTTATTTTTAAATCGATTTATAGGCTTACTTTCAAAAATGTAATTAATTTCAAAAGAATTTATTAATTCCTGGTCTATAATGTCATTTTGATTTTTGTCTTTTACAATCATACAATAACAGAGTGATAAAAAAATTAAAAATATTCTTATTTATTCTTTTTTATTTATACCAGACTTCAGCTTTTTCTAAAGCTACAGATGAAAATGATTTCAACCCTAAGTACTTATCCAACTATCTTTCTGCAATTATTTTGCAAAATAATCTAAATACTGCTGATTCTTTAAAGTACTTTAATTCATCTAAAATTCTAATAAATAAGCATGAAGAATATCTAAAAAAATATGTAATAACTCTCGTCATTAACAGTCAAGTCCGAAAGTCAATTAATATAATCAAGCAAAATAAAAATAATAATAATTCAAAATTCTTCGAGTCAAATTTGTTGCTTATAATTGAAAATTTTAAAAAAAAAAATTTTTATCAAAATATCCAATTATTAAGTGAGCTTAAAAGATATCAAGGTTATGATAACTACAATTTTATTATTTATGAGGTTTTAAATGTTTATAATCAGCTATTTTTGACTAAAGAAATAAATTTAAATCAGCAAAATTTTGGTAAATTGTCATTAATTAATGAAGCATTTCAATACTGCTATCTAAATAAAACTGAAACTAGCTTAAAATTTTTTAATTTAATTAACTCTAATGATGGTGATTATACAAGATATCTTTTTTTCTATTTGAATAATTTAATAGAAAATAAAGATTTAGAATCTGCAATTCAGGCATCAAATGAAATTAATATGCTAAATAGCAACTTGTTAATCCAACAATCTAAACAGTGGATAGATAATTTAAATTTTAATAGATTTGGAGACTTATTTTCTTGTAAGAATGAATCAGATATTCTTGCAGAGTTTTTCTTTTTAATTTCAAATTTTTTATCAGCTGATGAAAATTTTGAAAAATCGAATTTTTACTCGAATATAGCTAATTATTTAAACCCAAAATTTTATTTTAATTTAACACATTTAGTTTCAAATTATTCTGAAATAAAAAATTATAAAAAAATGAGAAATCTTCTTAAAAATTTCAATCAAGAAGATGAAATTTATTATTGGTATAAATTAAAAAAAATATCTCAAATTATTTATAGCGAACAAAATTCTAAAGAGTCCCTGAATTATATTGAAAAAAAGTTTAAAGATTATTCTAGTCCATCTATAAAAATAACTTATGATATGGCTAATATTTATAAAAGAAATAAAGAATTTAAAAAATCTATAAAGTATTATTCCCTTCTGTTGGGAAAATTAAATAAGAAT
>CABXCB010000045.1 GCA_902510635.1 uncultured Pelagibacteraceae bacterium | reverse complement strand
GTTTATTAAATGTTAGAAAATCTAATATATATATTATTATACAAATTTCAACCCTAGATTGGCTTAAAAACCACAATAAAAATAATAAAGATTAATATAATTGTGGGAACTTCATTAATAATTCTAAAGAATTTTGATGTTTTTGTATTAGTTTTTAATTTAAGAGATCTCAGACATATCCCTAGATATTCATGATAAATAGTAAGAAGCACAACTAGACCTAATTTTATATGCATCCACAATTGTGAAAAAATATCTACACCACTTATATAAATTAATATTATTCCAAAAAACCAACTTAAAATCATTGCTGGTCTCATAATATAAAAATAAAGACGTTGTTCCATGACCTCAAATATCTCAGTAGTTTCCTCTTTGTCTGAGTTTTCAACATGATAAACAAAAATTCTTGGAAGATATAATAATCCTGCCATCCATGAAATAACTGCAATTAGATGTAAAGATTTAAAAAGTAAATAATAATTCATCAATTAGATATTTTTTTGGATTAAATTTTTCAATAAATTTATATGATCATCATTATCATTTAGACATGGAATCATATCAAAATTCTCACCTCCTGAATCCATAAAACTTTTTTTACCCTGAATTAATATTTCTTCTAATGTTTCAACACAATCAGAAGAAAAACCTGGGCATATCGTGAGGACATTTTTTTTCCCTTCCTTTGGTAAGTTTTCTAAAGTTTTATCTGTATATGGCTGAAGCCACTCTTGTGGACCAAATCTAGATTGGAAAGTTGTTTTAATTTCAATAGATTTAAATTTTTCTGAAACTAGTCTTGTAGTTTTATGACAGTAACAATGATATGGGTCTCCTTTATCAAAGTACTTTTTTGGTATTCCATGATAGGAAGCTAAAATTAAATCTGGTTTCCAATTTATATTTTTTATTTTAATATTTATTGAGTTCACTAAAGCATCAACATATAATGAGTCTGACTCATAGTGTGGAATAATTTTCAAAGATGGCTGCCATCTCATATTCATTAAAGTTCTATATACTTCATCACAAACGGTTGCTGTAGTTGCGGCCGCATATTGAGGATAAAGGGGTAAGATTACAAGATTCTCACACCCTTCTTCATTTAATATTTTTATTTTACTTTTAATACTTGGATTTCCATATCTCATAGCAAAATCTATAACCAAATTTTCATTTGAAAAAGATTTTGATAATTTTTCAGCTTGTTTTTTAGTATAATATAGTAATGGGGATATATTATCTTCTTTCATCCATATTTCTTTGTAAGCTTTAGCACTTTTTGATGGCCTAAAATTAAGAATAAAAAGATTAAGTATAACCTGCCAAATAATTGGATTTACCTCAATTACTCTTCTATCTGATAGAAATTCTTTTAGATATCTTCTAACATCTAGCCAGCTTGTAGAATCTGGGGTACCTAAATTAATTATTAAAACTCCAGTCTTTCCAAATTTTATTTCAGGGTGTTTTTCCATTATTTAAAATCTCTAACTATTTTTACAAGTTCTTCTACCATTTCAATTTTTGTTTCTGGCAAAATTCCATGTCCAAGATTAAATACGTATGGGTAATCTTTAAAAATTTGCAAATATTTTTTTGCTTCTATATGTAAGTTTTGTTTATCAGTTAACAACACTTTTGGATCTAATCCTCCTTGCACTGGTATTTGTATTTCGTTGATTATTTTTTTAGGATCAACTTTATAATCAATATTTACCATATCAGGCTTAACAATTTCACAAAAATTTTTATAATCTTTTATTTCTCTAGGGAAACAAATAACGGGCACATCTAATTTCTTAACATGATTTACAAGATTAAGAGTTGGTTCATAAATAAATTTAGAAATATTATCTTCTAATAATCCTGCCCAGCTATCAAATATTTGTATTATAGTTGCTCCTGCTTTTATTTGATTCTCAATATGGATTTTAAGGAATTTCTCAATCACAGATAATAAATTGTTTATAAATAATTTATCACTAAAAATTTCTCTAGACAGAGATTTTTTTGGTGACATTTTATTAATCATATAAACTAAAATTGTCCATGGTGCTCCGACAAAACCAATTATATCTTTATTTTTGCATAGAGTATTAGAGGATAAATTTGATATAGACTTATAAACAGGATTTAATTTTTTACTAAATTCATCTTTATTTATATTTAAAATTAAATCTAAATCTATTTTACCTAATTTTGGCCCTAAACCCTTTTCAAATTTAACCTCTTGTCCTAAACCATATGGTAACATTAAAATATCTGAAAAGATTATTGTGGCATCAAATCCAAATCTTTTAATAGGTTGTAAGGATATTTCTGAAGACAAATTTTCATTTAAACATAATTTAATAAAATCTGGATTTTTAGCTCTTATTTCTCTAAATTCTGGGAGATACCTTCCTGCTTGTCTCATTATCCATATAGGTTTTAATTTGGTATTTTTGTTACGAATACATTTTTGGATTGGAGTCATAAAATAATTATATATATAAGCTTTAGTATTTGTTTTATATCCTGTTAATATAAGGAATTATTAATTCTTAACATTTTACCCACCAATTATTAACAGATAAAAACTATAAAAAATTAAGACAAATAGGCCTTTTTTTGAAAATTTTCGCTTAAATAAATAATTATGTATATTAATATTAAGATGTTTATTTATGTTAATAATTTACAAGATATTCAAATGAAAAATAAAATAAAAAAAGTTATTAATTTCTAACTTATTTATTAAATTATTATAAACACTTTATACATGAATAATAAACACGATATTTACCTAATTTCAGATTCAACAGGAGAAACAATAGATAGAATATTTTTAGCTTTAAAGGCACAGTTTTCAAACTTTGAATATACTAATCATCAATTTTCATTTACTAGAACTCAAAATCAAATTCTAAAAATTATCGAATTAGCAAAAGAACAGAAAGAACCAATAATTCTTTATACAATAGTTGATGATAATTTAGCTAATTTTTTAGAAGAGGAAGCAAATAAATTCAACATTCCCTGTTTTAGTGTTCTTGGAGATTTAATTTTGAATTTTTCAAAATTATTAAAACAAAGGGCTTCACACATACCAAGCGGGCAACATACTTTTGAAGAAAATTCTAAAAGAATCGAAGCTATTCAATTTACCATGAACCATGATGATGGAAGCATGATTGAAGATTTAGAAAAATCCGATATTATTTTACTTGGCGTTAGTAGAAGTGGGAAGACACCAACCTCAATATATCTTGCAAATAGAGGTTATAAGACTTCCAACATTCCGTTAATAAATGAAAATTCAATTCCCAAACTTCTTAGAGATAAACCAAGACTTAAATGTGTTGTAGGTCTTACAGTCGAACCTAAAAGATTGATTGATGTTAGAAAAAATAGAATGATAGCATTAAAAGAAGAACATGGAACTGATTATACAAATATTGAAAAAATAGAAACAGAAACAAAAAATGCAAAGGATGCTTTCAAAAAATATCAGTGGCCGGTAATTGATGTTACAAGAAAATCAATTGAAGAAGCTGCAGCCTCAATTATAAAAATTTATGAAATAAAAAATCAAAATGCATAAAATAATCCTTGCATCAAATAGTAAAGTAAGAAAAAAAATTTTAGATGAAAATGGAATAGTATCTAAAGTTTTTCCATCAAGCATAGATGAGGAAACAGTAAAAAAAAGTTTATTAAAAGAAAATGCTAATCCTGAAATAATTTCTAAAAATTTAGCAGAATTAAAAGCTAATAAAATAAGTTTAAAATTTACAAATGAAATTGTTCTTGGAGCTGATAGTGTAATAGATATAAAAAATGAATTAATATCAAAACCAAAAAATAGAGAAGAAGCCTTTAAAATATTAAAAAAGCTTAATGGAAATACTCATTACTTGATAAGCTCTGTTTGTGTTTCAAAAAATGGTTCTATGATTTGGAACTATACAGACAAAGCAGCTTTAACGATGAAAGATATGAATGATAAACAACTTAAAGAATATTTGTTAAAAATTACTGATGAAGACTTATATGCTTATAATGTTTATCAAATAGAAGGAGAAGGAAGGTCTCTATTTTCAAAAATTCAAGGAGACGAAAATACAATAATGGGTTTGCCAGTTATGAAAATTAAGGACTACCTGAGGAATTTGAAATGAAAAAATATTTAGTTATAGGAAATCCTATAGAGCATTCTCTTTCACCCAAGCTACATAATTATTGGATAAAAAAAAATAATATAAATGCTAATTATATTAAAAAAAATATTAATGAAGATGATATAAAATCTATAATTTCTGAAGTTAAAGACGGAAAAATTAATGGAGTTAATGTAACTGTACCATTTAAAAAGAAAGTCATTCCATTTATGGACAAATTAAGCCCAGAAGCTAATGATTCACAGTCTGTCAATACAATTTATATTCAAAATGGAAAGTTGATTGGGCATAATACAGACATATCAGGTTTTGAACTTGGAATAAAATATTGCAAGTATGATATTAGCAACAAAGTAGTTTTTATATTAGGAGCGGGAGGTGTAGTTCCATCAATTATACTAGCTTTAAAAAAAATGGGAGCTGCTAAAATAATAATAAGCAACAGAACAAAAAATAAAGCTGAAGATCTAAAGAATTTTTTTGACAAAATAGAAATTGTTGATTGGGGCTATACACCAAACTTTGATATGATTATTAATGCAACAAGTATTGGTCTTAAAAATGAAGATGGAATTAAATTAGACTTTTCTAGTGTAGGATTTAATAAATTTTTCTATGATGTAATTTATAATCCTAAAGAAACAATATTTTTAAAGAGGGCAAAATTGTTCGGGAATAAAACTGAAAATGGAAAAATGATGTTTATTTATCAAGCTCATCAAGCCTTTACTATTTGGAACAAATTAATGCCAGATATAGATGACGAAACTATAAATTTATTAGATCAATGATAAAAGTTGGTATTTTAGGTGACATAGGATCTGGAAAAAGTTTTACAGCGAAACAGTTTGGATGTCCAGTTTTTGACGCTGATAAAGAAGTTTTAAAAATATATAACACAGATAAAGATTGCTTTATTAAATTAAAAAAAAAAATACCTGAATTCATAACTTCTTTTCCTATTAAAAAACAAGAATTAAAAAAATCTATTCTTCAAAATATAGAAAATCTTAAAAAGATCGAAGAGATAGTTCATCCT
>CABXCB010000044.1 GCA_902510635.1 uncultured Pelagibacteraceae bacterium | reverse complement strand
GGTCAACATTGGGATTAATATTTTGTATATCATCAGAATCGAAGCATCTGATCATATGAATTATTGCATCTACCTCCCTAATATGTGACAAGAACTTGTTTCCTAGTCCTTCACCTTTTGATGCACCTTTTACTAAGCCTGCAATATCAACAAATGAAATAGTAGTATTAATTTTTTTTTTTGATTTTGAAACTGAAACTAATTTATCTAATCTTTCATCAGGCACAGGGACTATTCCAATATTAGGATCAATAGTACAAAAAGGAAAATTTTCTGCTTGAGCTTTGCTTGAATTTGTTAGTGCGTTGAATAAAGTAGATTTTCCAACATTTGGCAACCCAACTATGCCACATTTAAATCCCATTTATTTATTATTTACATTACTAGAGAATAAATCTAATTTTTTATCAATTAAAATAGGTAATGCTTCAATCATATTTTGAATTACTTTCTGTAATTCTATTTTTTCTTCTTCCGAAAAATTTGTCAAAACAAAATCTGAAACTTGAATTTTTTTTTCAGGTTTTCCGATTCCCACTCTAACTCTAGAGTAATCTTTCCCAATAAATTTATCAATTGATTCAATTCCATTATGACCAGCACTAGAACCACCAAACTTAGCTTTTATTTTCTTAAAATCCACATCTAAGTCATCATGAAAGACAATTACATTTTCAGGATCTATTTTAAAATATTCAATCAATTCTCTAATACAAATTCCAGAATTATTCATGAATGTTAAAGGTTTTATTGCATATACTTTTTTATTTGAAATATTTCCTGTAGTTAATAGACCTTTAAACTTTGGTTTCTGCTTAGAAAGTCCAAATTTTATATTTATTGCGTCGATAATTTTAAAACCAACATTGTGTCTATTGTCATTACTATCAGGAGTTGGGTTTCCTAACCCTACAAGCAACATCATAATTTAATTTAAATTTTAGAAATTTTCACAATTGGTAATTTATTTTTTTTCAGCTGGAGCTTTTTGATCTTTTTTTTGTTCTTCCTTGCCTTTTTCTCCTTCTTGTGTTTTCTCTTCACCTTCTTTAGCCGCTGATTCCGGAGAAGTTCCTTCTCCTCCTTCTGGACTTTCTGTTCCATCTGCAGCTGTTTCTTCAGCAGGTTTTTCAGGTTCTTTGAAAACTGTTGGTGCAGCAACTGTTGCAACTACAAAATCTCTACCTTGAATTGTTGGTTTTACATTTTCAGGTAAGGATATTGAAGATATTTTTATACTTGTACCAATTTCTAAACCTTCAAGATCAACAACCAATTCGTTTGGTACACTTTCAGTTGCACATTTTAATTCAATTTTTCTTCTTACTATATTGAGAACACCGCCTCTTTTTAATCCAGGCGATTTTTCGTTATTTATAAATCTAACAGGAATCTCAATAATTATTTTTGCTCCTTTTACAATTCTTAAAAAATCTAAGTGTATTGGATCATCTGTTAAAGTATCATAACTAACTTCTCTTGGTAAAACTTTGATAGATTGGCCATTAATATTTATACTAATAATATTTGATAAGAAATTTTCTTGTTCAATTAAATATTTTATTTGTTTTTTTGAAAGAGAAACTTTTTGATTTTCTTCAGTGCCACCATAAATTATTGCTGGAACTTCTCCTTTTTGACGAAGTAAATTTACATCACCCTTGGACTTAGTATTTCTAATTGATGCATCTAATGAATTCATAAAGTGTCGGTTTTTAACTTATGATTGTAAATTTTACAAGCAATTTATTTGAATAGATCTGACACAGATGTAGAGTTTGATATACGTTTTATTGCTTCCCCTAATAAATTACAAATTGATAATACCTCAATATTTTTAGCTTTTCTTATCTTATTTGAATTATCAATTGTGTCTGTTATTACTAAATTCTTAATTTTAGATTTTTTGATTTTTTCAACTGCTTCTCCACTCAAAACACCATGAGTAATATAAACGTGAACTTCATTAGCACCTCTATTAATTAAGGCTTGAGCAGCATTAACAATTGTTCCACCTGAATCAATAATATCATCAATTATTATACACGTTTTATTTTTAACATTTCCTATTACATTCATAACCTGAGACTTTCCTGGCGCTGGTCTTCTTTTGTCAATTATAGCTATTCCAATATCTAATTTTCTTGCAAGAGCTCTGGTTCTTTCAACTCCACCAACATCAGGAGAAACACAAATTAAATTTTTTCTTTTTATATTTTTTTTTACATGTCTGGCAAAAATTGGAGTTGCAAAAAGGTTATCTACTGGAATATCAAAAAATCCCTGAATTTGACCTGCGTGCAAGTCAACTGTTACAACTCTGTCTGCTCCAGCTTTAGTAATCAAATTTGAAACTAATTTTGCTGATATGGATGTTCTTGGCGCAACTTTTCGATCTTGTCTTGCATAACCAAAATAAGGTATTACAGCAGTAATATTTTTTGCCGAAGATCTTTTTAAAGCATCAATGCATAATAGAAGTTCCATTAGATTATCGTTCGCAGGTGAACTC
Source organism: uncultured Pelagibacteraceae bacterium (assembly GCA_902510635.1). Classification (GTDB taxonomy): domain Bacteria; phylum Pseudomonadota; class Alphaproteobacteria; order Pelagibacterales; family Pelagibacteraceae; genus Pelagibacter. Next base: position 2,876 of record CABXCB010000044.1, on the reverse strand, counting down.
ACTGATTGAATTAGAAAAATACTATTACCTCTTATATTTTCTTTAATCTCTATATAAATTTCTCCATCAGAAAATTTTCTTATACTTGAATGAACTAACTTTGTTTTTAAAAATTTTGATATTTTGAGGCTAAGATTTTTATTACTGTTTCCTGTAAGAAGCTTCATTTGTGAGATACTCTATTTAATCATAATTATTGAAATATTTCTACCATAATCATTATTTTTTTTTTTAAAAGATCTTCTTGCACTAAAAAAATTATTTTTTGGATTAAATGTATCTTTTTTAATTGTTTCTATATTATTGATTCCAGCTTTTTTGAGTTGATTAAAAATATAACCTTTTAAATCAAAGTAAATTTTATTATTAACTATTTTGAAATATTTAATATTTTGTGAGCTTTGCTTTAAAAAATTTGTTTTAAAATCATTTTTAACTTCATAATTTTTTTGAGAAATACAAGGGCCAATAACTGCCAAAATATCATTTAACTTACTGCCTCTTTTTTTAAACTTGGAAATCATTTTTTTTTCTATTTTTTTATATGCACCTCTCCATCCTGCATGGGCCGCACCAATAATATTTTTTTTTGGATCATAAAATAGGATTGGAGCACAATCCGCTGTCAATATTCCAATAGCTATATTTTTAACATTGGTTACCAGGCCATCTCCCAATAATTTTTTTTTTGATATTTTATTTATAAAAAAAATTTTATTACTATGAAGCTGATGCAATAAAACAATATTTTTTTTTACACCAATTTTTTTTGATACAATTTTCAAATTTTTTGTTACATTTTTTTTTCTATCCTGAGAGCCTATTCCACAATTTAAACTTTTATAAATACCATTTGAAACGCCTCCTAAATTATCAAAGAACCCATGATTAATATTTTTAAATTTTTGTAAATTTTTTGACTTAATCAATTCAAAATCCTAATTTAAAATTTATTTTTTTGTTTGTGATTAACATAACCTTAAATAAATCACCCATTTGATTTTTATCAATTAGTCTTTTTAAACGGTAGTAAATATCTGCTTTTTTTGTAAAAGGTAAATTTCTAGATATTATTTCAGCCCTTTGTTGAATTCCAAGATTTGTTAGAAAATTTCTCTGTGTGGTTATTCCTTGACATTTAAGTTTTAAAATATTTGTAATTTTTTTTAATAGTTTAAAGTTCAAATTATATGTAATATCAGAGCTTCCAATATCTTTAAATATATCTGAAACTTTATGTTTTCTAATTACCATCAATGTATCTTTCATTGCATCTTCTAAATATCCATAATCAATAATTAATAAAGCACCTTTATTATTATTTATTTTTTTTGAAATATTTTTTAAATATTTTAAAGCAGCAGGTGAATATTCTATAACTTTCTGATTGTTTGATATTTTAAAACCTATTTTTTTCTCAATTTTTTTTATATCAGAAAATATATTAATAAAACTTTTATTTTTTTTCTCTAATTTAATAAATCTTTCATTCCATTTATTATTGATTTTAAAAAATTGTTTTATTGGTAGTGCATCAAAAAACTCATTAGCAATAAATATATTAGTACCTTCTTGTATTTCATTAAAATTCTTTATCCATTTAACATCAAATTTTTTTAATTTTTTTTTTTGAATTTTTTTTAATTGAGGACTTTTCTCCAATATAATAAATCTACATGATTGATAAAATTTTGGAAAGTTTTTAAATGAATTAATCATATCATAAATCATTTGACCGTTACCTGGTCCAAGTTCTATTAAATTAATTTTTTTTGGACATTTTAAATTTTGCCAAAATGAAATAGTCCAAATTGATAACATTTCTGAGAAAAGTACAGATATGTTTGGTGAAGTTATAAAATCACCCTTGTGTCCAAATGGGTTGTTCTTCATATAAAAACCATTTTTTGGATTATACAAGGCTTTATTTATAAATTTATCTAGCGCAAGGAAGTTTTTCTTAAGAATCATTTTTTTTATAAAATAAAAATATCCCAAACATAAAAAACAAAAAGCATAAAAGTTGTCCTAAACTTAAATTAAATAAAATATAGCCAATTTGAACATCGGGCTCTCTTGTAAATTCAATAAAAAATCTAAACGTAGAGTAAAAAATTAAAAATAATGCCGATATAAAGCCTGGAGATTTATAAAGTTGTTTTTTAAATATAAAATTTAATATTATAAATAATACTATTCCTTCAAATAAGGCTTCATAAATTTGAGAAGGGTGTCTGAAAATATTATCTACTTTTTCAAATTTTACTGACCAAAATAAATCAGTTTCTTTTCCATAAAGTTCTGAATTTATAAAATTTGCAATTCTACCCAAAAAAATACCTATAGGAGCAGACATTGATATTAAATCAAGAAATATAAAAGTTTTAATTTTATTTCTTTTACTAAAAAAATACGTTGCAACAATTACTCCCAGAAGGCCACCATGGAATGACATTCCACCTTTCCAAATCATCAAAACTTCCAAAATATTTTTTGAATAGTAACTTAAATTATAAAAAATTATGTAACCTAATCTACCACCTATAATTATACCAATAATTAGATATGATATTAAATCGTCAAATAGATTTAAAATTTTTTCATCTTTTATTAGAAATTTTTTACAATATATCCAGGCAAATACTATTCCTAATATATAAGATAAAGAGTACCATCTTATTTCTAAAGAGAAAAAGCTAAGTGCTATAGGATCAAAATTATTGATAAACATATTGTAAATATAATATTTTAAATTATTAATAAAATATATGTCTAAATCTAGATTTGTTATTGATAAATTTGCTAAACTTTTTGAACAAGGCCTTCTGTCATCTAAAGATTTGGCTAATGAAATTTTAAATATATTAAAATCCAAA
>CABXCB010000043.1 GCA_902510635.1 uncultured Pelagibacteraceae bacterium | reverse complement strand
GGATCAGGTAAAGAACTTGTGGCTAGAAAAATATATAAAAATTCAAAAAGAAGTATTGGTCCATTTATTATTTTAAATGGAGCTTTACTTAATTCTGATAAATATGAAGTTGAATTGCTAGGTAAAGAAAAAAATGATGGTTCCATATTATACGGTTCTCTTGAAAAAGCATCTGGTGGAATATTATTGATCGATGAAATTACAGAAATTCCACTTGATACGCAGTCAAAAATTTTAAGAATTCTTATCGATCAAAAGTTTAAAAGAATAAATGGAATTCATGACATCAAAGTAGATGTTAGAATTTTTTCATCAACTAGCAAAGATATTAAAAGAGAAATTTCTAATGGAAACTTTCGTGAAGATTTGTTTCATAGATTGAATGTATTCAATATTACTATTGACCCTTTAAGTAAACGGATAGAGGATATTCCTTTACTAACAGAATATTTTGTCGATAATATTTGTAGTAATTACAATATTAAGCCATTTAAACTTCAAGACAACAATTACCTTTTAAATTATAATTGGCCAGGAAATGTAAGAGAGTTAAGAAATTTGATTGAAAGAGTTACAATACTTTCCCAAGGAAAAGATGAAGAAAGTATACTAAATATTATTAAAGAATCATTGTCACAAAATGAAAGTGATAAGTTTTCAATTACCAAAACACTTGATTTTACACTAAGAGAAGCAAGAGAAAACTTTGAAAAAGAATATTTAATCACTCAATTAAAAAAATTCTCAGGAAATATATCAAAAACAGCACGTTTTGTTGGAATGGAAAGATCTGCTTTGCATAGAAAGCTAAAAATGCTTGGAGTTAAAGATTTAAATTAATGAATATAATTATTTGTGGTGCGGGTAGAGTAGGTTTTGCAATTGCCAAATTACTTACAGAACAAGATCATTCTATTACTATAATAGATCAATCTAGTGAGGATATTCAAAAAATCAATGAAGTGCTGGATGTAAAGGCTATAGTTGGTAAAGCAACATCACCAATTATACTTGAAAAAGCTAACTCAAAAGAAGCAGATATGATTATTGCTGTAACAAAAAATGATGAAATAAATATGATGATTTGTCAAATTGCATATTCGTTATTTAAAATTCCCAAAAAAATTGCAAGAATAAGAACTCAGGACTACTTAAACCCTAAATTTTCAAAATTATATAATAAAGAAAACTTACCTATTGATGTAATAATTTCACCAGAAATAGAAATAGCAAAATCAATACAACGTAAGCTAGAATCTCCTGGAGCACTAGATAACGTTTTATTTGCTAATAATAAAATAAAACTTTTAGAAATTTTAGTTGAGGATTCTTGCCCTATAGCTGAAATTAAACTTAATGAATTAACAAAAAAATTTCCAAAGTTAAATTCAAATATTTTAGGAGTTATTAGAGAAGAAAAATTTATATTTCTTAAAAAAAACGACGTATTAAAAAAGAATGACAAAGCTTATGTAATAATAAACTCTTTACAAACTAAAGAAACATTATCAGCATTTGGACACGATGAAAAAATTTCAAAAAAAATCCTAATAATTGGTGGAGGAAATATAGGTTTTAATCTTGCTAAAAATATTGAACAAAGTTTTGATGATGCGAGAATAAAAATTATTGAAAAAGACAAAAGCAGAGCAGAATTTATTGCCAATGAATTGAATAATACCATTGTTATAAATGGAAATGGACTTGATGAAGACATTTTAGCTGAAGTTAATTTAGAAGATGTAGAAACAGTAATAGCTTTAACAAATGACGATGAAGATAACTTAATGGTAAGTGTACTTGTTGAAAAATTTTCTAAAGATAAAAAGACGATGGCACTTATTAATAAGCCAAATTATTCATTGTTACAATCATCTTTGAAAATAGATGATTTAATTGATCCTAGAATGACTACTGTATCTAGTATTTTAAAACATGTACATAAAGGGACAATTGAAAATGCGCATACTATTTTAAATGGCGATTATGAAATTATAGAAGCAGAAATTATAGAAACTTCTGACCTAATTAATAAAGAATTAAAACATACAGATTTGCCCGATGAAATTAAAATTGGTGCTGTGCTTAGGAAAGATGAGATTATAATTCCAAGATCTAATTTTATTTTTCAAAAAAAAGATATTGTTGTTTTTTTAGCTAAAAGAGATCAGTTATCATTAGTTGAAAATATGTTTAGACTAAGTCCAATATAATAATATGAACAGGTTTGTTCTTAATTATTTGGGTTTTTTTTTCATATTACTCTCTGTATTAAGTTTTTTTAATATTATTTATTCTTACTATTTTAATTTGTATCTTAATATAGATACTTATTTTTATACGTTGTTAGTTTCACTACTAATAGGAATTGGCTTTTTTATAAAAAGAACTAATGGGATTAAAGTTTCAATTTATAATAAAATTTTTACTGTAGTTTTAGGTTATTTTTTAATACCTTTCATTATTGCTATTCCATATTATTTGAGTATTTATAATATAAGTTTTTTAGATTGTTATTTTGAGTCAATATCAGGATTTACATCAACTGGTTTTACAATTTTTGAAAACATTAGACACTTGGATCAAAGCTTAATTTTGTGGAGATCAACTTCACAGTGGGTTGGAGGTATATATTTTTTATTTTCTATATTATTACTCATTGATATTTTTGATGATGCTTTTAAAAAATCATTAACTAATTTCATCTCATTTAATTATTCAGAAGTTTTTAAGCAATCATTTAAAATATTCATTCTTTATACAACTTTAACTTTTGTTATATTTTTATTTCTTAAATTAATTGATCTTAGAACTTTTGATTCATTTAATCTAGCAATGACGATTATTTCATCTGGAGGTTTTTTACCAATCAATAATATTTCTAATATTATAAATACAAATTTTAAGGAAGTTTTTTTTTCATTATTTACTTTAATTCCTTCACTTTTAATTTCTATATTTTCTATTTTTAACAGCTTTGTAAGCTGCTTCTTCAGTATCAAAACATCTTGCTCTTCCAGTAAATTGCAATTTTTTTAAACCAGCAACTTTAACAATTGCACCCTCTGGAGCTAAGTTTCCTTTCATTCCAACAACGCCTCCATCTTTAGATAAAGGATTATCATATTTTCTCATAACTTTTTGTTTAGAATTAAACTTAACGTTTTTTAAATTCTCTTTCATAGTTTTGCCTGTAACCGTCATGCAATTACCGTGTATATATCCACCATCCATTAAAGTTTTAAGCAACATAGGAACTCCACCTGCTTTCCACATATCTTTTGCAACATATTTTCCACCAGGTTTTAAATCTGCAAGATAAGGAGTTCTTTTAAATATTTTAGCAACATCCATTAAATCAAATTTAATACCAATTTCGTTTGCAATAGCTGGTAAGTGTAAAGCCGCATTTGTTGACCCACCTGTTGCAGCAACAATTGTTGCAGCATTTTCTAATGCTTTTTTTGTTACAATATCTCTTGGTCTAATATTTTTTGCTAACAAATTCATTACTGCTTTTCCACTTGCTAAAGCATATTTATCTCTTCTATTAAATGGAGCTGGAGTTCCAGCAGAATAAGGTAAAGCTAGTCCCATTGCTTCTGATACACATGCCATTGTATTAGCAGTAAACTGACCACCACAAGCACCAGCTGTTGGACATGCTTTTAATTCTAATTTTCTTAATGCATGTTCTGAAATTTTTCCTGAAGAATACTTTCCAACTCCTTCAAAAACATCTACAACAGTTATGTCTTTACCATTTAATCTTCCTGGAAGAATTGATCCACCATAAATAAAAACACTAGGAACATTTAACCTTACCATCGCCATCATTAAACCTGGTAAAGATTTATCACAGCCAGCAACACCAACTAATGCATCATAACAATGTCCTCTAACTGTTAATTCAGTTGAATCTGCAATTACATCTCTTGAAATTAATGAAGATTTCATTCCTTCATGACCCATTGCTATACCGTCTGTAACTGTAATTGTGCAAAATTCTCTTGGAGTACCACCCGCAGATTGTACGCCCTTTTTAACTGACTGAGCCTGCCTCATTAAAGCAATATTGCAAGGAGCTGCCTCATTCCAAGTAGAAACAACACCAACAAATGGTTTTGCAACATCTTTTTCAGTTAAGTTCATGGCATAATAGAATGATCTTTGAGGAGCTTTATCGGGTCCTAAAGAAGTATGTCTACTAGGTAGCTTTTTTTTATTAAATTTTTTCATTAAAGGCTTTCAATAGTTAAAGAAATTTTTTTAATATCATTCTTTAAATTACTATAATTAGTTTTTTCTTGCTGAACAATATCTTTTGGTGCTCTTTGAACAAAGCCTTTATTGCTTAATCTTTGTGATATTTTATCCATTTCTTCTTGGTATTTATTTTGTCTTTTCAATAAGTTTTCTTTAATAGCGTTTAAATCAACATTTTCATCAAAATAAATTTTAAATAGATCTCCTGATATAATTAAGGACGCAGCAGGTTTATTTTGATCCTTTTTAAAGAAATTATTAATTCTTCCTAATTTTTTAATAATAATTTCATTATTAATCATGAAATTTTGATTATTTTTTTTAATAGAACTAATAGATACATCAATAAATGAGCCAGGACTTACGTTAAGCTCATTTTTAAAAGATCTTATCTCAGAAATTATATCAATTATCTGCTGAACTTGCTTGTGATCGCTATCTTTTTTAGATTTACCTGAGATCCAGCTAGATAACATTAAAAAATTCTTATTTTTGTTATCAAATTTATTTGTTAACCATATTTTCTCAGTAACAAATGGTATAAACGGATGAAGCATAATAAGTATTTGTCTAAATACAAATGCAGAAACTTCTTTAACTTCATTTTTAGCTTTTAGATTGTCTGAAAAAAGAATTGTTTTTGATAATTCTAGGTACCAATCACAATATTTATGCCATGCAAAATGATAGGCATTCTTAGCTGCTTCATCAAATCTATAATCCTCTATATTTTTCTTTATTAAATCAGATGTTTCTAAAAGCTCAAAATATATCCATTTATTGATATTAACTTTTAATTTTGGAAGTTTTTTTACATTTTTTAAATTACATTTGTTTTGTATTAAAAAATTATTTGCATTCCATAGTTTATTTAAAAAATTCCTATATCCTTTAACCCTATCCTCAGAAAGCTTAACGTCAGTACCAGGTGAAGCCATAGATAATAAAGTAAATCTTAAAGCATCAGCGCTATATTTTTGAATTAAATCAAGTGGATCTATTACATTTCCTTTTGACTTGGACATTTTCTGTCCTTTTTCATCACGAACTAAGGCATGAACATAAATATCTTTAAATGGTTCTTTATTTAAAAATTCCATACCGAACATCATCATTCTAGCAACCCAAAAGAAAATTATATCAAATCCTGTTACAAGAACTGTTGTTGGATAAAACTTTTTTAAATATTCATTTTTGTTTGGCCAACCAAGTGTTGCAAACGGCCAAAGACCAGATGAAAACCATGTATCAAGTACATCATTATCTCTTACAAGTTTTACATCTTTTTTATAATATTTTTTTGCTGTTTTTTTTGCATCACTTTCATTTAGTTCAACAAAGATTTTTTTATCTGGTCCATACCATGCTGGTATTTGATGACCCCACCATAATTGTCTAGAAATACACCATGGTTCAATATTATTCATCCATTGAAAATAAGTTTTCGACCAGTTCTCAGGAAAAAATTTAGTCTTTTTATTTTTAACTATTTTTTTTGCTTTAATTGATAATTTCTTTGCATCTGCAAACCATTGTTTTGTTAAAAAGGGTTCAATTATAGAATTTGATCTATCTCCGT
>CABXCB010000042.1 GCA_902510635.1 uncultured Pelagibacteraceae bacterium | reverse complement strand
ACAATCTAATATCTTAGGCAATGTTATTTTTTTCATATGAGGACATAAATTACATGGACGAATAAATTTAACATTTGGATTATCAATTTGAACATTGTCACTCATAGAGCATTCAGTAACCATCATTACTTTTTCTGGCTGGTTATCTTTAACATACTTTATCATACCACTTGTTGATCCAGCAAAATCACTGGCTTTTATAACATCAGGAGGACATTCTGGATGAGCTATTATTTTAATACCTGGGTTATTTTTTCTTATTTCATTTATTTCTTCATCATTAAATTGCTCGTGCACTTCACAAGTACCTTTCCAAGAAATAATCTCAACATCTGTTTGAGAAGCAACGTATTTTGCTAAAAAATCATCTGGTAAAAAAATAACTTTTTTTACTCCTAGAGATTCAACAATTTTAACAGCATTAGCAGATGTGCAGCATACATCAGTTTCTGCCTTTACCTCTGCAGATGTATTGACGTATGAAACTACCGGAACTCCAGGGTATTTTTTTTTTAAATTTCTTACATCATTTCCTGTGATAGATGATGATAAAGAGCAACCGGCATTCATATCTGGAAGAAGAACTTTTTTCTCTGGACTCATAAGTTTTGCTGTTTCGGCCATAAAATGAACTCCACACATTACTATAATATCAGCTTTAGTTTTTGCAGCTTCAATAGCAAGCGCAAGTGAGTCTGCTGAAAAATCTGAAATACCATGATATATTTCTGGTGTTTGATAATTGTGCGCAAGAATTACAGCATTTTTTTCTTTTTTAAGTTTATTAATTTTATAAATATAAGGAGCATGAATTGCCCACTCTATTTCCGGTATAGTTTTTGAGACTTTCTGATAAATTGTATCAGTTGCTTTTTTTATCTCTGTATTAACTTCCATATAAAAACTTACCAACTTGAAATTGAATTGTCATTACTTTATTCTGACGCACAAATGCGGTCATGCTGAAATTGGTAGACAGGCACGGTTGAGGGCCGTGTGGGCATAGCCCATGAGAGTTCAAATCTCTCTGACCGCACCAGATATTTAAATTTACAAATTTTTTAGGGGCGTTCTGTTGCCAGGTGCCCCAAACCCCGTAACTTAATTAATAAATTAATTAAGCTGCAATTGCGTAACTTTCGTTAGCATTTATAATTTAGCCCATTACGGCGGAACAATACCGAACGAAAGAACAACTTTTAGACACTCGTCGATTCTAGTTCACCCCCATAAGTTGAAATTGGTGGAGGTGGTGGGTACTGCCCCCACGTCCGCAATGCTTATTACGAAATTCGTTTATCGTCGTAGTTGGAAAACCAACATTATTAATATAAAAGTAAATTTAATAGATTCAATATTTTATTCATGAAATTAACAAAAGAACAAGAACAAGAGATTAAAGAGCAACAAAGCCAAGAAACTAGCACAAAAAGAGTTACTGCTCCTCAACTTGAAAAAATACTTTATGAAGCAATACCTATTTTAGACCACGGATTTATAAGAGTTGTTGATTATATGGGTGACGATACTTCAATTGTTCAAGCAGCTAGAGTTTCTTATGGCAAAGGAACTAAAAAAGTTTCAACTGATTCAGGCTTAATTAAATATTTAATGAGACATTGGCACAGTACACCATTTGAGATGTGTGAAATAAAATACCATGTAAAATTACCTATATTTATTGCAAGGCAATGGATTAGACACAGAACAGCAAATGTTAATGAATACTCGGCAAGATATTCAATTTTAGATAAAGAATTTTATTTGCCAAAAACAGAAAATTTAGCGGCTCAATCTCAAAGTAATAGACAAGGAAGAGGAGATGTACTCCAAGGAGAGCAAGCTAAGAAAGTTTTAGAACTTTTAAAAAATGATGCAGAACAAACTTATAATAATTATGAAATGATGCTTAACGAACGTTATGACGGTTCTATAATTAACGAAAAAGAAGTAGGTCTTGCAAGAGAGCTTGCTAGAATGAATTTAACTTTAAATACTTACACCCAATGGTACTGGAAAACTGATTTACTTAATTTAATGAATTTTTTAAGATTAAGAGCAGATCATCATGCACAATATGAAATAAGAACTTATGCCGATGCAATGTTAGATACATTAAAAAAATGGGTTCCTATCACTTATGAAGCATTTATGGATTATAGAGTTGGTGGTACAGAAGTATCGGCAAAAGGAAAAATTATATTACAAAAGTTAATAAAAGGTGAAGAAGTCAATGTAGATAAATCAGGTCTATCCAAAAGAGAATGGAATGAATTAATGATCGCTTTCGATCTTAAAGATAAGTTAATTTAATTTTTTCTGCTAAACTAAGATATATTTTTGAAATTTCATGATCTGGTTTACTTTCAACAATTGGAGTTCCAAGATCACCAAGTTTTCCAACTTCAGGATTAATAGGAATTTCTCCTAAAAACTCTTTATTAAATTCCTCAGAAGTTCTTTTAACTCCACCTTCTCCAAAAATTGGATATTTTTTCCCGTCATCACCAATGAAATGACTCATATTATCAATTAAGCCAATAATTTTTACACCTAGTTTATCAAACATTCTTATTCCACGTTTTACATCCTGCAATGCAATTTCTTGTGGCGTAGAAACAATAATTGCTCCATCCATTTTTATTTCTTGTGAAAATGTAAGTTGAGTATCACCTGTTCCTGGTGGCATATCTACAATTATAAAATCCAAATCTTTCCAAGCAACTTTTTGAGTAAAAGTCTTTATTGCACTTGTTACCATAGGACCTCTCCATATCATTGGAGTTTGTTCCTCAGTTAAAAAACCAATAGACATACATTGAATGTCATATTTTAAAATTGGATTTAAAGTTTTTCCATCGCTTTTAGGTTTTTCATTTATCGAAAACAATTTTGGCAATGAGGGTCCGTAAATATCCGCATCTAATAATCCAACTTTGCATCCTATTTTTTTTAATGCTATTGCAATATTTGTAGCAAATGTAGATTTTCCAACACCTCCTTTTGCACTTGAAATTGCTATTGTAAATTTTGTTCCATTAATAGGGTTTTTTTCAAAGGATTTTTGTCGCGGTTTAGTATCCATCAAATCAACTTATCTTGTTTTTCTTGATAAAGACACTATATACATTGTCATATGAGCGATTTCAAAAATCAAAGCCCATGGGGATCTCCCCCAGGAGGTGGAAATGGTGACGGCTTTAGAAGAGGACCGACACCGCCAGACATTGATGAAATTGTAAAAAATATCCAAGATAAAATAAAAAAATTTATTCCAGGCGGAAGTACATCCGGGGGAAAACCAATAGTTTTTGGCTTAATAATATTATTAATAATTTGGGCTTTAAGTGGCCTTTACAGAGTTCTACCTGATGAACAAGGAGTAGTTTTAAGATTTGGTAAATTTGTAAAAACAACCCAACCAGGTTTAAATTATCATATACCTTTTCCAGTTGAAAGTGTTCTCACTCCAAAAGTCACAAAAGTAAATAGAATGGATGTTGGCTTTAGATCAGAAAGGGATAGCGGTTTTGGTTCAAGTGGTGTTGCGGATGTTCCAGAGGAAAGTTTGATGTTAACTGGAGACGAAAATATTGTAAATATAGACTTCTCAGTATTTTGGGTAATTAAAGATGCTGGAAATTTTTTATTTAAAATTCAGGATCCAGAGGGAACAGTAAAAGCTGCCGCAGAAACTGCTATGAGAGAAGTTATTGCTAGATCAGATATTCAACCAATTTTAACTGAAGGAAGATCAAAAATAGAGATAGATACTCAAGAAATTATTCAAAATATTTTAGATGAATACAATTCTGGAATACAGATTACACAAGTTCAAACACAAAAAGCCGATCCACCTGATCAAGTTATTGATGCATTTAGAGATGTTCAAGCTGCAAGAGCAGATATGGAGAGATCTAAAAACGAAGCTGAAGCTTATGCTAATGATGTAATACCAAGAGCTCGTGGAGAAGCTGCAAAAATTTTACAAGCTGCAGAAGCATACAAAAAAGAAGTAGTTGCAAAAGCAGAAGGTGAAGCAAGTAGATTTGTATCAATATATAATGAATATGCAAAAGCAAAAGTGGTAACACAAGAGAGAATGTATCTTGAAACTATGGAAAAAGTTTTAGCTGATATTGATAAAGTTATAATTGATAAAAACGCAGGTTCAGGAGTAGTACCATATCTACCTCTGCCAGAATTGAAAAAGGCAAATTAAATGAAAAAATTTTTACTACCATTAATTATTGTGTTAGGGGCAACAGCATTCTTTTCAATTTTTATAGTTAAAGAAATTAATCAAGCAATAGTTCTTCAATTTGGAGATCCAAAAAGAATTATTTCTAAACCAGGAATTAATTTCAAAATTCCTTTTATTCAAAATGTAGTTTATTTAGATAAAAGAATATTAAATTTAGATGCACCACCAGAAGAAGTAATAGCATCAGATCAAAAAAGATTAATAGTTGATGCATTTGCAAGATTTCAAATAGTTGACCCTTTAAAATTTTATATTTCAGTAGGAAATGAAAGGGTAGCTAGATCGCGTTTATCTACAATTATAAACTCAAGAATTAGAAGTGTCTTAGGAACTCAGAGATTACAAACACTGTTATCTGCAGACAGAACAAATCAAATGGCATTAATACAAGATGGAGTAAATAATGAAGCTGAAAAATTTGGTATTAAAATTGTTGATGTAAGAATTAAAAGAGCAGACCTTCCACCAGCAAACAGTGAAGCAATTTATAGAAGAATGCAAACTGAAAGGGAAAGAGAAGCTAAAGAATTTAGAGCAAAAGGTGCAGAAATGGCAATAACTATTACCTCAACAGCAGATAAAGAAGTAACAGTAATATTGGCAGAAGCTGAGAAACAATCTGAGATCATGAAAGGTCAAGGTGATGGTCAGAGAAATAAAATATTTGCTGAAGCTTTTGGCAAAGATCCAGAATTTTTTGCATTTTATAGAGCTATGCAAGCTTATGAAAAAGCTTTAATAGGGGGAGAAACATCTTTAATTTTATCTCCAGATAGTGAATTCTTTAAATTCTTCGGAAATATAAAAGCAAAAAAATTAGATTAGTATTTTAATATGAGGGAACTGATCATAGCACTTGGTCTATTCTTTTTTATAGAAGGAATTTTATACGCCTTATTTCCATCAAAAATGAAAAGTATTTTACTTAAAGCAAAAGATGCAAAAGATAGCCAATTAAGAAAAGGAGGGCTAATTTTTGCGTTAGTTGGTTTTATTATAATTTGGTATATGAAAAAAGATGGAATTTAGATATTTTAAAAAATTTTTAGTAGCTATAATTATTTTAAATTTCTCTACTATTGTTTATTCAAAGGATGCTCCAAGCTCTTTTGCAGATTTAGCAGAAAAATTAATGCCATCAGTTGTCAATATTTCAACAAGCCAAACTGTGGTTACAAAAAGTAATCCATTTCCTGGATTTGAATTCCCTCCTGGCTCACCTTTTGAAGATATGTTTAAAGATTTTGGAACTCCACAAAAAAGGAAAGCCTATGCACTTGGTTCAGGGTTTATAATTGATGAAAAAGGAATTGTTATTACAAATAACCACGTTATTAAGGATGCGGATGATATTCTGGTAAGAGTTAATGGAAACAAAGAATACGAAGCAACTATAATTGGAACAGACCCTTTATCAGATATTGCTGTATTACAAATTAAATCTGAAGACAAATTTATACCAGTCAAATTTGGAGATTCAGATAAATCAAGAATTGGTGATTGGGTAATTGCTATAGGTAACCCTTTCGGCTTGGGTGGAACTGTTACAGCTGGAATAATTTCAGCAAGAAATAGAAATATTGGCATGACTAGATATGAAGATTTTATTCAAACTGATGCATCAATCAATCAAGGAAATTCAGGCGGTCCTTTATTTAATATGGATGGAGATGTAGTTGGAATTAATACTGCAATATTAGGACAATCAGGATCAATAGGTATTGGTTTTTCAATTCCCTCAAACAATGCAAATATAGTTA
>CABXCB010000041.1 GCA_902510635.1 uncultured Pelagibacteraceae bacterium | reverse complement strand
CTGATAAAAACCCTTACAACTCATCTGATAATGCTGTTAAATCAGGTAGTTCTTATGTTGTTGGTCAAGTTAGTTTAAGCTCTAGTGGCTCAACACTAACTATTAAAACTTGTACTAAAACAGGATGTGCTAGCGCCGATCAAATGACGGCTACAGTTAGTGTAGACTAAAGATTTATGAGGCACTACAGCCGTGGTTTTACTTTAATAGAACTTTTGGTTGTAGTTGCGCTCATAGGAATACTTTCAGCCATTGGTGTAGTTTCTTATACAAAATACAAAACATCAGCAGAAAAAAAACAAGCTGAAATAAGTTTAAATTCAATTTATTTAGCTCAACAAGAATATAGATCTAATAATGGAGAATACTGCTCTAACGACTGCAATTCTCAAAGTAAAATTATAACTGAGTTATTTGATGGAGTGGATGATCTTTCAGATCAAAATTATCAATATAAGGTTAATAATAGAAGCGATGGTTTCGAAGCGGAAGCAAAACACAAAACTTCTAATTGTACAATAAAACTTAATGAAAAAAATCAATTAACAAAAAGCAATTGTTAATTTAATGGATAAGTTTTTATTTTTTAATATTGTAATAACAATATTGAATATTTTTTTAATAGTTTATGCTTATTCATTAAATTTTTTTCCAAAGAAATGGAGAAAGAAAGTTAATCAAGATACTATAGTTGGATTAGCATTAATATTTTTAACTATGTTTACAGGTTTTCTTTGGGTATTTTTTTATTATTACAAACTAATTTTTTAGGATGAAACAAAAAGGTTTCACCTTAATAGAGCTTTTAGTTGTTGTAGCTATCATTGGTATTCTAGCTGCAGTAGGGGTGGTTGCTTATAATGGGTATACTGCTAGTGCGAAAAAAAATGCTATTAAACATAACTTTAATGAAATTGTGAACTTTATAAGTTTAAATTATACAAAATGCGACTTAGGCGAACCAGTAATGATGAATGATCAATCTGGAAATTCAAAAGATGTAACAAGTGGTTATTGTAATAATAGTCCCTTGGGTGCCTGTCACATATTAACAGCACATTTTAAATCTTTAAAATGGAAAAATCCTTATACCGATTATTACATAAAAAATAATATTGACAGTGAATATGTTCTTCATTGTTCAAACTCTGGATACCCATCTTCTCAATTAAGTCAAAGAGCTGGATATATTTTTATAACAAATGTCTCTGGCTCTCCAAAAACTATGAGACTAGAAATGAGATGGGATAATAATTTTAGTGGAGATATGTCAAAGAAAGATATTATAGTTCCATAATGAACAGAAAAGCCTTCACCCTAATAGAACTTTTAGTCGTAGTAGCTATCATTGGTATTCTAGCTGCAGTAGGTGTGGTTGCTTATGGAAAATATACAACTTCTGCAAAAATAACTGCTGCCCAACAACAACATGAGCAAATTGTTAATTTTATAAAATCAAGCTACGCTCAATGTGCCCTAGGAGAAAATTATATAGTTTTGAAAACATGTGATTATGGTGGATTTCCGTGCAATGGTTTGAAAGTAGGAAATAATAGTACGCCTGACGAAATTAACCGACCATGTAAGAGTGGATCTGGTAGTGCATCAAATTCAGCTTATCATTTTGTATTTCATTTTAATTATAGCCAAATGAAAAATCCATATGGTTTGGATGGACCTATCGGAGCGAATATAGGAGGCAAAATGAAAGATCAATGTTGTCTTATGCAAAGTTGGGATCCAAGAACACTTGGAAGAACTCATATATGGAATAATTGGCCAGATTCAAAAATCTCAATAAAAACTAATATTGGTGATAGTAGTGGTAAGAATAAATATATTATTGATGAGGTTGATTGGCCTAAAAGTGGATTTTAATAATGAATAAAAAAGGTTTCACCCTAATAGAACTCCTAGTCGTTGTCGCCATCATTGGTATTTTAGCTGCAGTAGGGGTAGTTGCTTATAATGGGTATACAGCAAGTGCTAAAGCTAGCACTACTAAATCAAATCATAAAATAGTAGTTAAGGAAATAAACTTAATATCTCTAAAATGTAGCATAAGCGAAGATGGAGGCATTCAGTTAAAAAATAAATATAATGATCAAAGTTCTTATTGGGTACCATGCGATTTGCCTCAAAGATATTTTTTAAGTTATATACAACATGATATAAGCAATAGAATTGCATTAAAAAATTCCTACAAAACTAATGAATCACCTTTACGCACAATGTCATCATGCCAAAATATAAGATCCGATGGTGTCGAAGGTAGTATTGATATAGTAGCAAATGTTTCAGCAAAAACTATCACTGTATGTTCCTGTATAAAGCCTTCATGCAAACAAAGTGTAAATATATTAGAAGATACAATACAGGTAGAATGAACCGCAAAGCCTTCACCCTAATAGAACTCTTAGTCGTAGTAGCAATCATCGGTATTCTTGCTGCAGTAGGGGTGGTTGCTTATAATGGGTATACCAAAAGCGCTAAAGAATCAGCTGTCAAAACACAACACAGTCAAGTGGTTAAATATGTTGCAGCGGAACTTGCTAAATGCAATATTGAAACAACAGTAATGGAAGGCAATTTATCTTGTTCAGGTAAAACTTATCAAAACGTTGTTGATGCAATTGTTAAAACTTTTTCAAATTTAGATCACATATATGAACCTGGTAAAACTGTTATAACTGATGGTGGAAGCTATAGTAACAATAGTGGATCCACTGGTTTTATTCGATTGCAAAGCCCATACAATCCTAAAACTCATATTTTAATTGGAACATGTTATGGCGATCCTTGTTTACTTAACAGAGTTGAGAAATATATCGAAACCATCATACCAATTGACTATTAGACTATTTATGAAACAAAAAGCCTTCACATTAATAGAACTACTAGTCGTAGTAGCTATCATCGGTATATTAGCTGCAGTAGGGGTTGTTGCTTATAATGGTTATGTTGAAAGCGCACGTAAAGCAGTCGCTAAGCAAAATTTTAAAAATACAGTAAGATATTTTGCTAATGAAGTTGCTAAATGTGATATGGATAGTAGTCAAAAAGCTTTTAATCTATCGTGCCCTGTAAAAGTGAATGTTGACTATCAAGCTTGTGCTGCAATCTATCTTTCTTGGCAATATAACATTCGAAATCCAAAATTTCCAAAAGAGGGCACCGGCTGGGTTGCAGATGCTCCCGGCGGAGGATGCAGAACAGTTGTAAAAGGTAGTGATAGAGGTGGAGTTAGATCAGGAGATGGTCAAGTAGATGGTGATGTAAATATAGTTGTTTGTCCTAGAAGACCTTATTGTGGAAATGAGGCAAGTGGTAAGTTTAAAATAATGTGGTGGTGGGATAATAAAACTATGCAGGATTATGCAATATTAGATGGAAACTTTTAAACAAAAAGCCTTCACCCTAATAGAACTCCTAGTCGTAGTAGCTATCATCGGTATTTTAGCTGCAGTAGGGGTGGTTGCTTATAATGGGTATACTAGTGCTGCGAAAGTTAATGCTGCAAAAGCAAATCAAAAAGCTGTTTGTAAATGGACTAACGCAGAATTAGTAAAATGTGATTTAGATAGTTCTATAAGTATTTTTAATGGTCAAATTACCTGTTCGACAATAGCATCAAAACTTAGTCAAAACCAACAAGATGCAGCAAACAAAGTGGTATCTGAATTAGTAAAAGGTTTAAAAGATAAGTTTAAAAATCCTTATGGTGCGTACGATTCATCGATGGGAGACAACGCTGTCACGGCTGCTGGATGGGGTAAAGATCGTGATTTAGGGTATACGATAATCGAACCAACTACCCATCCATCAACAGGTAAAGCGAGATTGAATATACACACATGTAATAAACTTTCCTGTATTGGGCAGTGGTGGAACAATACTAATGATAATATAGAAATATGCTGGATAGAAGTACAACCATAGTTAAAGAGCGCGGGACTCATAAGCCCGAGGTCAGGGGTCTGAAATAACGATTGTTATAACTTATTCAAGATTTCTAAATTATTGATCACACATAGGGCACAGTGGTAAGGTGTTTTTATGAAACGAAATGGTTTCACCCTAATAGAACTCCTAGTCGTTGTCGCTATCATCGGTATTCTCGCTGCAGTAGGTGTGGTTGCTTATAATGGTTATACAGAAAGTGCTAAAGAAAATTCAGTTAAAAGTATTTATTCAAATGTATGTCAAAAATATATTCCTGCAGAGGTTCAACTGTGCTCTCTTGGAAATTCAAGTATCATCTCAGGATGTTTACCATGTAGTGATATTGTTTCTGGAGGAGCAGTTAAACTAATTATTTGTATGGAAAATACCTCAAAAGATATTAACCCCTATGTACCAAGTGATGCTTCATGGGGCAGAAGAAGAGCCGTGACAAGCGGAAAAGATAATAGTGATGACGCGTTAGGCAAAACTTTGATTAATTCAGAAAATAACGACACGCAAATTTTTTGTTCATTATGTTATAAAATTCCATGCTCTGATCCTAATAATCGTAGAAGCACCATGATTAATGTTAACTAATGAAACAAAAAGGTTTCACCCTAATAGAACTTTTAGTCGTAGTAGCCATCATAGGAATTCTAGCTGCTGTAGGTGTTGTTGCTTATAATGGGTATACTAAGAGTGCAAAAGAAAGTGTTTGTAAAGATAATCACAATAAAATTAAAAAGATTATAGTAGAAAAAAAAACACTATGTGAGCTTGATAACACTATTACTTTAAGAACTTGGTATTCTAGTCATAAACAAGGAGCAGAATACTCTTTTAACTGCTCAAATAATTTTGAATCTTTATCTCAAAATGTTGGAATACATATGACAAACTATTTAAAGAATCCATATAGTCCAAATGATCATTGGGGATATAGTTGGATAGGAAATAGTGGAACACCAACACAAGATGGTAGAACTTATTATTACACAAATAATAATACGATTAGACTAAGGACTCTTTGTAATGGTAAACTGATTGAGGATACAATTAGTGGTAATTAATGAATAAAAAAGCCTTCACCTTAATAGAACTCTTAGTCGTAGTAGCCATCATAGGTATATTAGCTGCAGTAGGGGTTGTTGCTTATAATGGTTATACCAGTGCCGCTAAAGTTAATGCCGTTAAAAGTCAACATTCAACAGTTATAAAATTTATTTCATCAGAAATGAAAAAATGTATGCTCGGAGAAAAACTTATTTTAAATGATAATAGTGGCAATAATACCGATTTATGTCCTATGATGGCTGTTGCTAATCAATCAGGTTATAACGCACATCAGTTTGCATATAAATTTTTGTTACATTTCGGAAATGGATTAAAATGGAAAAATGTATATGATAATAGCGTATTTACTGATAGTTGCGCTTCTCCAGATAAAAAAGGGAAATTATGTTTTGCAACAGAAAAATCATCATCAGGTTATGATATTGTTATCCGAACGCAAACAAAAGATGGAAGTGGAAATATTTTGGAAGATAAAATTCCAATAGAATAAATGAACCGCAAAGCCTTCACCCTAATAGAACTTTTAGTCGTCGTCGCCATCATAGGTATTCTAGCTGCTGTAGGGGTGGTTGCTTATAATGGATATACCAAAGCTGCAAAAATAAAAGCTACTCTTCATCATCATTCAACTATAAGAAATTCCATTCAATCAATTTTAGGGCTATGTGATGTTGGTGATCCTGTAAGTTACGTTAATAAAAATGGTTTCACTGTAAATATACCTTGTAATGATTCTCTTAGAATGCAGTCTCCAATATTAAATAAACATGCAGGTTTTCAGCAAGGAGGAAAATGGTGGTATGGATTTCAAAATCCTTACAATTATGACTTAGTGGGAATGAAAGAGAGTGTACTTAGTTATTCTGGAGCTAAAGATTATAATAAAAAATATAAAAGATTGGAGAGAAATGGAAGTATATCATCTGGTTATACTTGCTGCATAACACTAGGAACGGTTACAGTTCAAAGAGTACAATTTAACCTTGCTAATGTTGGAGAGTTTAATTGCGAAGGATCTTGCTGTTTTGTCCTTACTACAGCATATGATGTAGATGATAATGATAATGCTATAACAAAAATTGATGTCGTATCTGGTAGTAGTTGTACTAAATAGAATTAGAGCGCGGGAC
>CABXCB010000040.1 GCA_902510635.1 uncultured Pelagibacteraceae bacterium | reverse complement strand
TCGTTACGGCCTGGTATATCTAAATAATTAACTACCGAAACTACACCTTCGCTATTAATTACTTCATTTAAATCAATTTTTTTTATTTTTGCATGAGCTTTTTTACTCCATCCTATTGCTCCAAAAAGTGTATCGTATGGTTCTTTTATATCATCAGTATACTCGGCAGCGCCACTGACATGCTTATATGCACTATCATGCGGTCTTGTTTCACTTATATGATTATCACTATTTTTCATTGGTAAACTCTAAATAATTTTTTTGTTTTGGTTTCTATAAAAAATTTTACTAATAAATTTTCAGCAACTTCTAATCTATATTTTTTTGAGGCTCTCATGTCAGAAATAGGATTAAAATCACTTTTTAATAAATTTTTTGCTTTTTCAAATATGTCCTCTGAAAATTTTGAATTTTTTAAAAAATTCTCACAATTCTTTGCTCTTTTTGGAATTTCTGCCATACCTCCATAAGCAATAACTACATCTTGAATTCTTTGATTTTTAATTTTAAAGTTGAAAGAAGCACAAACAGATGAGATATCATCATCAAATCTCTTTGATATTTTATAGGCCTTAAAATTATGGTTTTTATAAATAGGAATAATAATAGATTTTATAAATTCCCCTTTTTTTAATTTTGTTTTCCTATATTTGATGAAAAAATTATTAAGAAAAATTTGCTTACTACCATTTTTTGATTGAATTATTATTTTTGCATTCAAAGATAAAAGTAGGGGCAAAGTATCTCCTATTGGAGAAGCAGTGGCTATATTTCCACCTATTGTTCCAACATTTCTTATTTGAACAGAACCATATCTTCTTAATATATTATTAAAGTCTGGATAATATTTTAAAATAAATTTTTCAACCTGTATAAGAGGAGTTGTAGAACCAAAAATAATTTCATTATTTTTTATTTTAATAAAATTAAGCTCCTTTATGTTGTTTAAATTAATAATTTTTTTTATTTCTTGTCTATCCTTAGTAACTTTCAATGATAAATCAGTACCACCACTTAAAAAATTAGAATCTGGATTTTTTTTAATTATTGTTCTTAATTCATTTATTGTTTTAGGTGCAAAATATTTTTTATTTTTGTTCTGAATAATTATACTTTTAGAGTGAATTTTTTTTAAAAGATTTATAGTTTTTTTACTATTTTTATAGAATTCATCAGAGTATTTTTTTTTTATATTTTTTGCTGCATCGATAATGGGTCTATATCCAGTGCATCTACATAAGTTTCCAGATATTGCGTCTTTAATATCTTCCTTATTATTATTTTGTTTATTTTTCGACATTGCAAAAATCGACATAACAAAACCTGGCGTACAAAATCCACATTGAGATGCATGATATTTTGCCATTGCCTCTTGGACAGGATGATAAGAACCATTTTTTGAAATTAAATTCTCAACAACTATGAGTTGTTTTCCATGCAAAGTAGGCGTGAAAGATATGCAGGAATTAATTGCCTTGTATTTTATTTTTTTATTTTCTAATTCTCCTAGCACTATTGTACAAGCACCACATCCTCCTTCGGCGCATCCCTCTTTGGTCCCAGTTTTTTTTAACTTATCTCTTATAAAATTAAGTATAGTTTGGTTTGGGTCAGGATTTTCTAATTCTATTAATTTATTTTCATAAATAAATTGAACTTTATTAGTAATCACCTAAGACCCTCTATACGTAGAATAGCTCCATGGAGAAACAAGTAAAGGAACATGATAGTGTTCTTTTGAATTTGAAATACCAAATCTAATAACCACATCATCTAAAAAAGGTAATTCACCTGATTTCGCTATATTTTTAAAATAGTCTCCAATAAAAAAAACTAATTCGTATTTACCATTCAAAAAATCTTCACCTTCTAACAGTGATTCATTGGCTCTTCCATCTTCATTTAATGTTAACGTTTTTTTCTTTTCTCTTTTATCGTTATTGAAAGAGTATAATTCTACTTTTATTCCTGCACCTGGTTTACCTGAATAAATATCTAAAACATGAGTTGTTAATTTTGTCATTTGATAAAATATTTATATACAATATTGAGTAATTAATAAATAACAACTAATATAAATTTTCAAAATGATTGATATTAAAAAAATTAATAGTCTTGATAAATCTGATTTTTTATCAATTTTTGGAAATGTATTTGAAAAATCAAAATGGATAAGTGAGAAAATATTTGATAAAAAACCATTTAAAAATTTAGAGTCCTTTGTTTCAGAAATAATTGCTATCTATGAAAATAGTGACAATAAAACTATACTTAAAATTCTTAATTTACATCCAGAACTTGCTGTCGAAAAAAAATTAACTGCAAATTCAGAAACTGAGCAAAGTAAAGCTAACTTGAAACAATGTACTCCTCAAGAGTTTGATGAATTTAAAAAATTAAATATAGAATATAAAAAAAAATTTAATTTTCCATTTATTATTGCTGTGAAAGGGAAGAATAAGAATGAAATTTTAAATTATTTTAGAGAAAGAATTAATAATTCATTTGATGAAGAGTTCATTGAGGCAAAAAAACAAGTAAAAAAAATTGCAACTTTTAGGTTAGAGGAAATTTTAAAATAAATTTATTAATTTGATTTCTCTGATACATAAACTGCGACTGCTTCAATCTCTTCAGATGTAAGTATGCCTTCATATGCTGGCATTACACCAATACCATTTGTTACTGCCATAACTACTCTTCCAACGTCTGGCTTAATTAAATTTAAATTTGGTCCAATATCAGCATTTGACCCAGCATCATTTAAAGTATGACAAGTAGCGCAGTTTCCTTTTTCTAAAAAAATATTTTTTCCCAAGTCTAGTATTTCTTCAGCACATAAAGTTTGGGTAAATAATATAAATATTGTTATAAAAAAATAACTATAATATTTCATAATTTACATAAATTTAGTTATAATAAACTCAATTATTAATCTACTAAAGATACTTTTTGGTAGCAAGTATGAATGGTGTAAATTAAATAGACCTATGAAAATTTTTGATTGTTTTATGTATTTTGATGAAGAGGTTGTTCTCGATTTAAGGTTAAATACTTTGGATAAGTATGTAGATTATTTTGTTATTGCTGAAAGTTCTTTTACTCACAAAGGTGATAGAAGAAAATTAGTATTTGATCATAAAAAATTTGAAAAGTTTAAAGATAAAATAATTTATTTAACTTTTAATAAGGAACCTGCTGGAATAGAAATAATTAATAAAGATGATGATGATGATGAAAAATCAAGAAAATATATTCTTAATGCAGCTAAAAGAGAGAATGGACAAAGAGATTACGTTATAAATGGTTTACATAATGCTAGTCCTGAAGATTTCATACTTATTTCTGATGTAGATGAAATTCCTAATCTTGAAAATATAAAATTAAAAAATTTAAAAGAAAAAATTTTTATGTTTCAGCAAGATATGTTTTATTATAAGTTTAATTTAAAATTACCTGATATGGTATGGTCTGGAACTAAGGGCTGTAGAAAAAAAGATCTATTAAGTCCTCAGTGGTTAAGAAATGTTAAAGATAAAAAATATCCTTTGTTTAGATTAGACATTTTATTTTCAAAAACTAAATATAATAGTGTCAAATTTATTAAAGATGGGGGTTGGCATTTTTCAAATATTAAATCTCCTGAAGAGATTGAACATAAATTAAAATCGTATTTACATCATAGAGAGTTTGACAAAGAGCCTTTAAGCCTGGACCAAATAGATAACATAGTAAAGAATAAGCAAGCAATTTATGATTTAAAAGTTGATAAGACTGTTAATAAGGTTGGCACAGGGAGCAAACTAGTTAATTATAAATTTGAAAGATTGCCAATTTATTTAAAAGAAAATAAAGAAATTTATAAAAAATGGTTAGATTAATTAATACTGAATTGGCTCATCATCAATTGATCGCCACAAATACCAAGTTGCAACTGAACAATAAGGTGAAAATTTCTTACTTAATAAATTAACAAATTTTTTTGGAGGCAAATATTTTTTTTTATAGTTATTTGATATAGCTCTGAGTAATCCTATATCTTGAATAGGCCATATATTTTCTCGATTAAAAGTGAAAAGCAATATCATTTCTGCAGACCATCTCCCGATTTGTCTTAGAGATGAAAGATAAACTATAGCATCTTCATCGCTCATTTTTTTAATTAAATTAGGATTAAATGATTTACTAGAAAATTTGATTGAAAGTTCTTTTATTCCCTTAGCTTTCTGTCTACTTAAGCCACATCTTTTAAGTTTTTGAATATTAATTTTTTTGACTGTTTTTGGATTTATTTTTCCATTACACGTATTTTGAAATTTTTTAAATACTGAATTTGCAGCAGCAACACTTATTTGCTGACCAATTATACTTTTACATAAAGAGAAAAAAATGTCTTTTCTTGTAGTTAAAGTTTTATCTCTATACTTAAAGATTAAATCTTTCATAACTTTGTCTTTTTTAGACAAATACTTTCTTGCTTTATTCCAGTATTTTGGTGGTTTACTCATGTCTTGGAATTGTAACTTGTTTTTTTAGAGTAATCTCTCTTCTAAAAATAATTATCGAAGATGTTAATACTAGGAAAGCTCCAATCAAAGTTTTTATTGAAGGTACCTCGTTCCAAATAAAATATCCAAAAATTATTGCAAAAACTAAAGCTAAATATTTAAGAGGAGTTACTAATGAAACTTCTGAAAATTTATATGATTGACTCAACCATAAATTTGCTGCTCCACCTAATATTCCAATTGACATCAATAACATTAAATCTTTTATATCGGGCATAATCCAGCCATAAGGAATTGTAAAAAAACTTGCTAAAGTTATAGTGGCAGAAAAATACAGTGAAATTAACCAAACAGGTTCTGATGTTGATAATTGTCTTATAGTAATAGCCACATAAGACATGCCCAAACAAAAGATTACTGGATAAATAAAATAAATATTTAGTGAAGTAAAACCTGGCTCTGTGATTATTATTATTCCAACAAAACCAACTATCACTGCTAACCACCTAAACAATCCAACTTTTTCACTAAGTAAAAAAATTGATAAAATAGTTGTAAAAATTGGAGCAGCAAAAGAAATGCTTACTACGGTTGCTAAAGGTAAATTTCTTAATGCTGTAAATATTGCCAAAAGTGCAATTAAACCAAAAAAGCATCTTAAAAAATGTAAACCTGGCCTCTTTGTGTAATAAAAATTTTTAATTCTATCTCTTGGCATAATTAAAAAGTAAAGCAATACTCCAAAAAAACCCCTAAAAAATATTACTTGTCCTAAAGGATATGATTCAGACCATTTTACAACTAAATCCATTATAGAAAATGCACAAACAGACATAAACATGTACAAAAAGCCTAATTGATTTTTGGATAGCATAAGAATAACTTTAATTTAATTAAAACAATAATCAATGGAAATAGCAGTATTAGCATTAGGATGTTTTTGGGGACCAGAAATTAAATTTGGTAAACTTGAAGGAATTACAAAAACAGAGGTTGGTTATTGTGGAGGGAATAGTGATACAACAACTTATGAAAAAGTTTGCTCGGGAACTACTAATCATGCTGAAGTTGTAAAGCTAGAATTTGATCCTAAAAAAATTTCTTACGAAAAGATCTTGCAATATTTTTTTGAAATTCACAATTCTACAACCCTAAATGCTCAAGGCCCAGATATTGGCATACAATATAGAAGTGAAATATTCTATATAAATGAATATCAAATGAAAATTGCTGAAAAAATTATTAATGAAATTAATAAAAAATTATCTGGAAAAGTTGTAACAAAATTATCAAAGCTAAAAAATTATTGTAAAGCTGAAGATTATCATCAAAAATATTTAGAAAAATAGTTTAGCTATGTCTCTAGTAAGTACAGATTGGCTTGAAAAAAATATTAATAAAGTAAAAATAATTGACTGCTCTTGGCATATGCCAAATGTGAAAAGAGATGGATATAAAGAATATTTAAAAGAACATATAAAAAATGCAATATTTTTTGATTTAGATAAAAATTCAGATCAAATAACTGACTTGCCACATATGCTTGCATCTTCTAGTGATTGGGAAAAAATTGTTTCCAAAATGGGAATACTAAAAAATGACAAAATAATAATTTATGATAACTCCGATGTATTAAGTTCATGTAGATGTTGGTATAATTTTATATACTTCGGTCATAATGAGAAAAAAGTTTATGTTTTAAATGGTGGACTAAAAAAATGGAAATCTGAAAATAAGCTAACAACAAATATAATTCCAAAAGT
>CABXCB010000039.1 GCA_902510635.1 uncultured Pelagibacteraceae bacterium | reverse complement strand
TGTGCTAATTAAATCCAACTTTTAGAAAACCTCATAATTAATAAGGATAAAAATTGAGCGACAAAAATAGATTTTCGGACTCTTCTGCAAAAAGCTATTCTCAAGCGCTTTATGAACTTGCATCTGAAGAAAAAAAATTAGATGATGTTGAAAAGCATGTAATCTCAATTGTAAAGCTTATTTCACAAAGTGAGGATTTTAATTCACTAATTAAAGATCCAACAAATAAACAAGAGAATCAGATAAATTCTATAAATATAATTTTTGAAAGGTTTAATCTAAGCATTTTATTAAAGAAATTTTTAAATTTTTTAATTATGAAAAGGAGATTTTTTTATGTTGAAAAAATTCTAAAAGATTTTGTAATGATTTGTTCAAAAAAACGGGGAGAAATTTCTGCAAAATTAACTGTAGCTAAAGAACTAAACGAAATTGAAATTAATAAAATTAAAGACGAGCTATCGCAAAATTTTGGATCAAATGTAAAATTAAACTATAATTATGATCCAAATTTAATAGGTGGATTAATAATGCAAGTAGAAAGTGTTATGATTGATACATCTATTAAAAATAAATTACAAAAAATTGAAACTAAAATGATAGAGGCATAAATGGAAATAAATCCTTCAGAAGTAACAAAGATATTAAAAGAACAGATAAAAAAATTTGGAGACAAAGCGGAAGTAACTGAAGTCGGACAAGTTTTATCTGTAGGTGATGGTATTGCAAGAATATATGGTTTAGATAATGTTCAAGCAGGAGAGATGGTTGAATTTTCTGATGGTTCAAAAGGTATGGCCTTAAACTTAGAAAGTGACAATGTTGGTGTTGTAATTTTTGGTGATGATAGAGCAGTAAAAGAAGGTGATACAGTAAAAAGAACAGGAGCAATTGTTGATACTCCCGTAGGAAAAGAATTATTAGGAAGAGTAGTTGATGGATTAGGAAATCCAATAGACGGTAAGGGTGCACTAGATAAAGGTATAAAAAAAAGTAGAGTCGAAGTTAAAGCTCCAGGTATAATACCAAGAAAATCTGTAAGTGAACCAATGCAATCAGGACTTAAATCAGTTGATAGTTTAGTCCCAATTGGAAGAGGTCAAAGAGAATTAATTATAGGTGACAGACAAACTGGAAAAACTGCAGTCGCAATTGATACTATAATTAATCAAAAAAAAATAAATGAATCTAATGATGAAAAACAAAAATTATATTGTATTTATGTAGCAATTGGTCAAAAAAGATCAACTGTAAGACAGATAGAAAAATCTTTGGAAGAAGCTGGAGCTATGGAATATACAACTATAGTTGCGGCAACAGCATCAGATGCAGCGCCTCTTCAATTCTTAGCTCCTTATACTGGTTGTGCTATGGGAGAATATTTTAGAGATAATGGAATGCACGCTTTAATTATTTATGATGATTTATCTAAGCAAGCAGTTGCATATAGGCAGATGTCATTATTACTAAGAAGACCTCCTGGAAGAGAAGCCTATCCTGGAGATGTTTTTTATTTACATAGTAGACTTTTAGAAAGAGCAGCTAAACTCAGTGATGAACATGGAGGAGGCTCATTAACAGCACTCCCAATTATTGAAACACAAGGCGGTGACGTATCGGCTTTTATTCCAACCAATGTTATTTCAATTACAGATGGACAAATATTTCTTGAAACAAATTTATTTAACCAAGGAATAAGACCAGCAATTAATGTTGGTTTATCAGTATCTAGAGTTGGATCTTCAGCTCAAACAAAAGCTATGAAGAAAGTTTCTGGTTCAATGAAATTAGAATTAGCACAATATAGAGAAATGGCAGCATTCGCCCAATTTGGATCCGATTTAGATGCCTCTACTCAAAAATTATTAAATAGAGGTTCGAAATTAACTGAGCTTTTGAAACAAAATCAATATTCACCAATGACTGTTGCAGAACAAGTAATTTCAGTTTTTTGTGGTGTTAAAGGATATTTAGATGATTTAGAACTTAAAGACATTTCTACTTTTTAAAGTAAAATTATTGAAAAATGTAAATCTGAAAAACCAGAAATTTTGGAAGCAATTTCTAAATCTGGAAAATTGGAAGAAGATACTGAAAATTTATTAGTAGAAACTATTAAAGAATTGAAACAAAACTTTAAAGCTTAAAAATTATGGCTAGTTTAGATGATTTAAAAAAAAGAATTTCTAGTGTTAAATCTACACAGAAAATTACTAAGGCTATGAAGATGGTTGCAGCAGCAAAATTAAGAAGAGCTCAAGAAAATGCTGAAAAAGGAAGACCTTATTCTGAAAAAATGAATAATATTATTCTTAATCTTTCAAGTGGAATATCTGACAAAGAGAATGCACCAAAACTTCTTGCGGGAACTGGAGAAAAAAAAACTCATCTATGTGTGGTTATGACATCAGATAGAGGTTTATGTGGAGGTTTTAATACAAATATTATTAAAAAAGCGAAACAGTATTTTCAAAAAATATTAAAAGAAAATAAAATATTAAAGATTATAACTGTTGGGTCTAAAGGCTATGATCAATTAAAAAGACAGTATAAAGAAAATATAATTGAAAGAATTTCATTTAAAGATTCTAAAAATATTAATTATTTTGATGCAGATAAAGTTGGAAAAATTATAATTGAAAAATTTGAAAAAGGTGAATTTGATGTATGTGCAATTTTTTATAATCAATTTAAAAATGTTATTACTCAAATACCACAAGAACAACAAATTATACCTTTAAAATCTAACGAAGAAGAAGAAAAAGAAACTAGCTCTAATAATAGCTATGAGTTTGAACCAGAGGAAGATGAAATTTTGAGTAATTTATTACCTAAAAATATTTCTACACAGATTTTTAAAGCAATGTTGGAGAATTCAGCTAGCGAACAAGGCTCAAGAATGAGTGCCATGGATAATGCAACTCGAAATGCAGGAGAAATGGTTGATAAACTTACAATTCAGTATAACAGAAGTCGGCAAGCTGCAATTACTAAAGAACTAATCGAAATAATATCAGGAGCAGAAAGTTTATAATTATGAAAAAAGGAAAAATTACACAAATTATTGGAGCAGTAGTAGATGTTAAATTTGATGGGGAGTTGCCTGAGATTTTAACAGCATTAGAATGTAACAATTCTGGTAATAGGCTTGTTTTAGAAGTTGCACAGCATTTAGGTGAGTCAAGCGTAAGAACAATTGCCATGGATGCAACTGAAGGATTAAAAAGAGGAGATGAAGTTACAGATACTGGTTCTCCAATACAAGTTCCTGTAGGACCCGAAACTCTAGGAAGAATTATTAATGTAATAGGTGAACCTATTGATGAAAAAGGTGAAGTTAAAACCAAGGAAAGTTGGCCTATTCATAGAGCAGCACCAGAGTTTAACGATCAATCAACTGAAACTGAAATTTTAGTAACAGGAATTAAAGTAGTAGATTTGTTAGCACCCTATGCAAAGGGTGGTAAAATTGGTTTGTTTGGTGGTGCAGGAGTAGGAAAAACAGTAATTATTATGGAATTAATTAACAACATTGCAAAAGCTCATGGAGGTTTTTCTGTTTTTGCTGGAGTTGGAGAAAGAACAAGAGAAGGAAATGATCTTTATCATGAAATGATAGAGTCTGGAGTAATTAAACCTGAAGGACCTGGATCAAAAGCTGCACTAGTTTATGGACAAATGAATGAACCTCCTGGTGCAAGATCAAGGGTTGCTCTTACGGGATTAACGGTTGCAGAATATTTTAGAGACCAAGAAGGTCAGGACGTACTTTTTTTCGTAGATAATATTTTTAGATTTACTCAAGCAGGCTCTGAAGTATCAGCGTTATTAGGAAGAATACCGTCAGCGGTTGGTTATCAACCTACCCTAGCAACTGATATGGGAAATTTACAAGAAAGAATTACCACAACTAACAAAGGTTCTATTACATCAGTACAAGCGATTTATGTTCCAGCTGACGACTTGACAGACCCAGCTCCCGCCACATCATTTGCCCATTTAGATGCAACAACTGTATTATCAAGACAGATTGCAGAGCTTGGAATTTACCCAGCTGTTGATCCTTTAGATTCAACATCTAGAATTCTAGATCCTAGAATTGTGGGTGACGAACATTATAGAGTTGCAAGAGAAGTTCAAAAAATTCTCCAAACATATAAATCTTTGCAAGATATCATAGCAATTTTAGGTATGGATGAATTGTCTGAAGAAGATAAGTTAATTGTTGCAAGAGCAAGAAAAATTCAAAGATTTTTATCACAACCTTTCTTTGTTGCAGAAGTTTTCACTGGATCTCCTGGAAAACTAGTTGATTTAGAGTCCACAATCAAAGGATTTGATGCAATTTGTAAAGGAGAATATGATCATTTACCAGAATCAGCCTTTTATATGGTTGGAACAATTGAAGAAGCAGTTGAAAAAGCTGAAAAAATGGCAAAAGAAGTTGCTTAATGAGTGAAGAATTTAAAGTTGAAATAGTTAATCCTGAAAAATCTTTTTTATCAAAAGAAAATGTAACGGAGGTAGTTGTGCCTGCTTTTGAAGGAGAAATGGGAATTTTAAAGGATCATATTTCAATTATTTCTTTTTTAAAACCAGGAATAATAAAAGTTTGTTCAAAATCAGATGAAACTAAATACTTTGTTGAAGACGGAATAGTAGAGTTTAAAGATAACAATTTATCCATTTTAACTAGTTCAATATATAATATTTCTGATTTAGATAGTAATAAAGTAGATCAAATACTTAATGAAGCTAAAGAAGAGTCTAAACAAGCTAATATTGATGATCAAAAAAAATATTTAATTGATCAAAAGATTGAGGTTTTAAAAAATCTGAGTGTTAATTAATTTATTATTTTAGACACTTCTTCCTCAAGACTTTTGTAAACATCAAGTTTAAAATTCACAGCTATTTTTGTTAAATCTTCTAAATTAATCCACTTCCAGTCTAAAAATTCAGGTTTTTTTGTATTTATATTGATTTCAGATTCTTTTCCCATAAACCTCATAATAAACCATTTTTGTGTTTGACCTTTAAATCTACCCTTCCAAATAATTCCTATTAAATGATCTGGCAATATATAAGTTAACTTTTTATCAATTTCTTTAATAATTTTTACACTTACTATGCTGGTTTCTTCTTTTAATTCTCTAAAAGCAGCCTCATAATAATTTTCACCTTCATCAACACCTCCTTGAGGCATTTGCCAAAAATCTTTTGGATTATCAATTCTTTTTGCAACAAAAATTTTATTTTTTTCATTTAGAACAATTATTCCAACACCTTTTCTTAAAGGCAATGAAGAAAAACTATTTTTCATTTATTGATTAGCCGTTAAGTAGCGTAATAGCAAAATCTAGTTGGTTGTCAGTTTCTGTGTCAATTCTAAATTTATCTGTACTTTCTGCAATTTCTATATCTGGTATTATACCAGTTCCAGATATTGATTTTCCAGATGGTAAATAATACTTTGAAATTGTTAACCTTATAGCACCTTTATTTTTTAATGGTATGATTGATTGAACAGACCCTTTCCCATAAGAGTTTTCACCAATTATTATTGCTCTTTTATGATCTTTAAGAGCTCCAGCTACAATTTCAGATGCCGATGCAGATCCATAATTAATTAAAACTATTAATGTTTCTCCATTAATTATGTCTCCTTTTTTTGCAAAATACTTTCTATTTTCATAAGATTTTCTGCTTTTTGTTGAAACAATTTCACCACTATCTAAAAAGAAATCTGATATTTTAATTGCTTGAGACAATAGTCCTCCAGGATTATTTCTTAAATCTAGAACATATTTATTAATTTTATTTTTTTTGAATTTTTTGATTTTATCTCTTATTTGTAATGAGCTATTTTCATTGAATGCTGTAAGTCTTATATAACCAACACTTTTATCAATTATTTTTGATTTTACTGATTTTACTTCGATAATCTCTCTTGTAATTTCAAATATTAATGCTTTTTTAACTTCTTTTCTTCTAACTGTTATTTCTAATTTTGATCCAACTGGACCTCTCATAAGTTCAACTGCTTCAGAAAGGGTTTTTCCTTGCACTTGGGTTTTGTTTATTTTTACAATATAGTCACCAGCTTTTACTCCTTCTCTTTCAGCTGGAGAACCATCCATTGGTGTAATTACTTTTACTACACCATATTCCATTCCAACTTCTATTCCTAAGCCACCAAACTTACCACTCGTTTCAGTTTCCATTTCTTTAAAAGTTTCTGGAGACATATATGCAGAGTAAGGGTCTAAGGATTGTAGGACACCATTAATTGCTGCATCCATTGTATCACTTTGGTTTATTTCTTCGACGTATTCTTTATTTATTTTATCTAAAACTTCTCCAAACAAATCAATTTTATCGTAAAGATTTTCTTCGTTTGCAGCTAAACTTAT
>CABXCB010000038.1 GCA_902510635.1 uncultured Pelagibacteraceae bacterium | reverse complement strand
TGAGCGGGTGTAATTTTCAATGCTCCAGTTCCCTGTTCTGGATCTGCATAATCGTCTTCGATGATTTTAACTTTTCTACCAACAATTGGAATTGTTACAATTTTATTAACATACTTTTTATACCTCTTGTCTTTAGGGTTTACAGCAACAGCTGTATCTCCAAGCATAGTTTCAGGTCTAGTAGTTGCTATAGTTATATATTCACTCGTTCCATCTATTGGATATTTAATATAATAAATTTTAGAATTAACTTCCCTTTGATCAACTTCTAAATCAGATATAGCAGTTTTTAACACTGTGTCCCAATTTACTAATTTTTCAGCTTTATAAATTAATTTTTTTTTATGAAGATCTACAAAAACTTTAATAACTGCTTTTGATAGATTTTCATCCATTGTAAAAGCATTTCTCGACCAATCACACGAACAACCTAATTTTTTAAGCTGATTAATAATTATGTCACCATATTGATTTTTCCATTCCCATACTTTTTCAATAAACTTTTCTCTTCCTAAATCATTCTTTTTAATATTCTCAGAATTTAACTTTTTCTCTACTAATGCTTGAGTGGCTATTCCGGCATGATCAGTTCCAGGTTGCCACAAAGTTTCATAATTATTCATTCTATAATATCTGGTTAACAAATCTTGTATTGAGTTATTTAAGGCGTGGCCCATATGTAAACTTCCAGTAACATTAGGTGGTGGTATAACTATTGAGAATTTCTTCTTATTTTTTTTGGGTTTAAATAAATCATTCTTCTCCCAATATGTATATATTTTATCCTCAACGTCTGAATGTATATATTTATCTAAACTCATGGTATTTTAAGTTTATAATTTAATAATATGATTTAACAATAATTTTAGTAATTTATTTGATAGACTAAATGCAAATATTTTATATACAAATACGATCAAATTAATTTAAAATGAAATTAAATGGTCACGTGGCGGAATGGTTACGCAGAGGATTGCAAATCCTTGTATCCCAGTTCGATTCTGGGCGTGACCTCCAAAATAAATCTTGTTTTAATTTTGAAAAAAAGTAAGTTGAGATTTTTACATTCCTCGGTAGCTCAGTTGGTAGAGCAGTTGACTGTTAATCAATTGGTCGCAGGTTCGAGTCCTGCCCGAGGAGCCAAAAATTAAACTGCTTTAGTTATTGAACTTGTAACTGTTTCAGTAGATTTGTTAAATTTAATTCTTTGTTCATTTGTAAGCTCCGAGTACAATTTAACTAAAAAATTATAATTAACATTCATATGTCCTTCTTTAGATTTTTCTAAATTTATCAAATACTGTGAAAAATCTTCAAAGAAATAATTAATTGGAACTTTTAAATAATTTGAAAGTTGCAATAATCTAATTGAACTTACTCCATTTGTTCCTTTTTCATATTTTTGAATTTGTTGAAATGTAACATTTATTGCTTTGGCTACTTTTGTTTGTGTCAAACCTAAAGCTAATCTTCTTAACTTTAACTTATTACCTAAGTGTTTGTTGAAATTTTCTTCCATTAAGACCCCTCTTAAATATTTTTAATTTAATCGATTCAACTAATTTTTTAGAGTAACTTCAATAGGAAAATTTATTAATTTTATTGAAAAATTAGATATTAAGAATATTTGTCAAGTCAATAAATAACTATTTATATATAAGAATAGATAAAGATTACAGTATTTGACTTAAAAATAGTTTAGTTCTATCACTTTTAGGATTGGCGAAAAATTCCTTAGTTTCTGCTTTTTCAACTATCATGCCTTCATCCATAAATATCACCTCATCAGCCACTTCTTTAGCAAAACCCATTTCGTGTGTTACTACTATCATTGTCATTCCAGCTTTTGCTAAATTTACCATTGCATCTAGTACTTCTTTAATCATTTCAGGGTCTAATGCTGAAGTTGGTTCGTCAAATAACATTATTTTAGGCTCCATGCATAAAGCTCTAGCTATAGCACATCTTTGTTGTTGCCCACCAGATAGTTGACCAGGAAATTTTGATGCTTGATCCACTATTTGAACTTGTTCTAACTGCTTCATTGCTAATTCTTCAGCTGCTTTTTTAGGCATTTTTTTTACCCACACTGGTGCCAAAGTACAATTATCTAAAATAGATAAGTGTGGAAATAAATTAAATTGTTGAAAAACCATTCCAACTTCTGCTCTTATAGCTTCTATATTTTTAGTATTTTCTGTAAGTTCGTTTCCGTCAACAACTATAGTGCCTTTTTGATGTTCCTCTAATCTATTAATGCATCTTATAAGAGTTGATTTACCTGATCCTGAAGGTCCACAAACAACAATTTTTTTATTTTTTTCTACTTCTAAATTTATATCTTTTAAAACTTGAAAATCTCCAAACCATTTATTCATATTTTCTATTTTAATAATTGGGTCAGACATATTTTATCTATCAGTTTTATATTTTATTTCTAAATTGTAGCTATATTTACTCATTGCATAACAAATAATCCAGAAAATTATTGCAGCAAAAACATAACCTTCCATTGCATAACCAAGCCATTTAGGATTAGTTTTTGCTAAATTCAACATTCCAACAATTTCTAATAACCCAACAACAAATATTAATGGTGTATCCTTTACTAAAGCTAAAAAAGTATTTGCAATACCGGGTATTACTAGTTTTAAAGCTTGAGGTAAAATTACAAATATATACATTTTCCAGTAACCCATGCCAAGGGATTTTGCAGCATCATATTGACCTCTTGGTAAAGCTTGCAATCCACCTCTTATAACTTCAGCAACATAAGCAGCCTCAAATAAAGAAATTGCAATAATTACTCTTACTAATTTATCCATAAAAAAATC
The DNA here is from genome assembly GCA_902510635.1 of uncultured Pelagibacteraceae bacterium. Lineage (GTDB taxonomy): Bacteria > Pseudomonadota > Alphaproteobacteria > Pelagibacterales > Pelagibacteraceae > Pelagibacter. Next base: position 3,714 of record CABXCB010000038.1, on the reverse strand, counting down.
TTCGGGTAAAAACATTGGAAACATAACAGATGACATAAATAAAACTGTTATTAGAGGTACGCCTCTCCAGAATTCAATGAAGCCTATAGAAATATATCTTACCGTAGGTAAATCTGATCTTCTACCTAGCGCTAAAAACATTCCTATTGGAAAACAAAAAATTAAACAGAAAAAAGATACTATAAAAGTTAAAGATAAACCTCCCCAGGCACCTGTCTCAACCCATTCTAGACCTAAAGAACCTCCTGATATTAAATAGTAAATTAATATAAATGCTATAATTGGATAAATAACAACATAATATAAAGTTAAAAATTTCTTTACTTTTTCAGAGGGAAGCAAACCAATAAAAGCTAGCCCTATCAAGGCTATAAAAGATATATTTATTCTCCATTGAAGTTCGTTTGGATACATTCCATAAATAAATCTATTTAACCATATTTTTATATACGTCCAACAAGCACCTGTTCCCGTACAAGCCTCTTTTGTGTCTCCAGATATAGTTGCATCAATAAAAAACCAACTTAGAAATGGTGGAATTGATTTTATAATAGCAAAAATAATTAGTAGAGTTAAAACTGCATTAAAAGTGTTAGTATTAATATTTTTATTTAATAAGTCCAAATTTTTAATACCTGAAAATTCTATTCTGATAAGATGAAAACCTATTGCTCCTAAAATCAAGGGTAATATAAAACTTATAGAATTGGGTAAAAAATTTGTGATATTAGTTTTTAAAAAAGAATTAAAAGAAACATCTAAAATAGCAATAAAAATTAAAAAAATACCTGAATACAAATAAGTATTTAAATTATCAATATCAGGTTTTAAAAAATTTAATTTATTCATTATTTTTCTTTAATCGCTATTTTTTTATTATACCAATTCATTAAAACAGAAATCGATAAGCTTATTGATAAATATGTAAGCATAGTTATAGAAACAATTTCTATAGCTCTTCCTGTTTGCATTAAAGCTGTTCCAGCAAAAATTAAAACTAAATCTGGATAAGCGATTGCTGCAGCAAGAGAAGAATTTTTGGTTAAGTTTAAATACTGGTTTGTTGTAGGTGGTATTATAATTCTTAGTGCTTGAGGCATAACAACTAACTTTAAAATTTGTCTAGGTGTTAAACCGATTGAAGCAGCAGCTTCTTTTTGACCTTTGCTAATTCCTTGAATTCCAGCTCTTACACATTCGGCAATAAATGTTGCTGTATATAAACCCAAAGCTAGTGTTAAAGCTATAAGTTCAGGTGGTATGCCAAGACCTCCTTTGTATTTAAAAGAAGTAGTTGACATTTGTTCCAATTCTGGGATTGAAAAATTTAATGAAACACCACCAATTAAAAAGGTTAGTAATGGTAAAATTATAAATAAACCAACTGAAATAGAAAAAACAGGAACTTGTTTACCTTGGCTTTCCTGTAATTTTCTTGCATAATTTTTAATTACAACAATAGAAATTATTGCAGCAATTATTGAATAAAAAAATATATCTAAATTTTCCCAAACAAATCTAGGAACAAATAAACCTTTTATTGTTAAGAAAAAAACTCCAAACATTGGTTCTGTATCTTGTGGCAAAGGTAATGCTCTAAGTGCAGCAAAATACCAAAAAAAAATCTGTAGTAACAATGGAATGTTTCTAAAAAATTCTACATAAAAAGCTGCTGTTCTTTCAATTAAATAGTTTGGTGAAAGACGAGCGATACCAACTATTACTCCAAGAATTGTTGATAATATAATTCCTATAAAAGCAACTAAAAGAGTATTTAATAAACCGACCAAATATGCTCTAGCGTATGAATGTGAACCATCATAATCAATTAATGAAAATTGAACATCAAATGAAGATTCTTGAGATAAAAAACCAAAACCAAACTCAATCCCTCTATTATCCATATTAACTTGTGCGTTGTAGGTTAAAAAACCAAACACTAAAATTACTGCTAATAATGTTGCGAGTTGTGGGATTATTTTATTTAGCTTAAAATTCATAAATTAAATATGAGTCACTATAAAAAAAGGGCTAGAAAAATCTAGCCCTTTTTAAAGATTATTAGATAAAAATTATCTTGCAGGTGGTACGTAAAGAATTCCACCTTTTGTCCATAATTCGTTTGGACCTCTATCAGGTAAAATACCAGTGTCAGCTATATTTCTCTTATAACTTTCACCATAGTTACCAACTTGTTTGATAATTCTTAAACTCCACTCGTTATCTAAACCAAAAGCAGCACCTAACTCACCTTCAGCACCAACTAATCTCTTAATAGCAGGATTGTCAGAAGATTTCATAGAATCTGCATTTCCAGAATTAACACCGTATTCTTCAGCTTCGATCATAACGTTTAAAGACCATCTAACGATATCTTCCCAAACAGAATCACCTTGTCTAACAACAGGGCCTAAAGGCTCTTTTGAAATAGTTTCAGGTAATACTATATGGTCATCTGGATTGCTCAGTTTAATTCTTTGAGCAGCTAAACCAGATTTATCAGTAGTGTAAGTATCACATCTTCCAGCGTCATATGCAGCAACAACTTCATCAGCTTTTTCAAAAGTTACTGGTTCATAAGAAATTCCTTTAGAATTAAAGAAGTCTCTCATGTTAAGTTCAGTTGTTGTTCCAAGGTTAGTACATGCAGAAATACCACTTTTGAAATCATTCACAGATGAATATCCTGAATTTTTTCTAACCATAAAGCCTTGACCATCGTAGAAATTTACTCCAACGAAAGTAAGACCAATATCAGCATCTCTAGAAAGTGTCCAAGTAGTGTTTCTTGATAAGATATCAATCTCACCAGAAGTTAGAGCTGTAAATCTTTCCTTAGCACTTAGTGGAGTGAATTTTACTTTATTCGAATCTCCTAGTACTGCAGCAGCAACTGCTCTACATACATCAACGTCAACTCCAGACCAATTTCCTGATGCATCAGCATTAGAAAACCCTGGAAGACCCTGAGAAACTCCACATCTTACAAAGCCTTTTTTTTGAGTATTTTTTAGAGTTTTTGATTGTCCTTTACTTTGTTTTCCACCCATTTGATCGCACGCATAAACGAACATCATCAAACTTAGCAAAACAAATGCAAAGATTTTATTAACATTTTTAAACATATCTTCCTCTTGTTTGTTTATTTATTTGTATACAAATAATTCAAAATTGAATTTGAATTAACCTAAGTAAAGCAGAAACAAACGTTATCATCAATATTAAAAAAAGCTTTATAGTCAGCTAAAATGGCGCGCCCTGGAGGATTCGAACCTCCGACCCTCGGTTTAGAAAACCGATGCTCTATCCAGCTGAGCTAAGGGCGCATAAAATCTTTTATACAATATATATTTAATTTTTAAAAAGAAATTTTTTAAAGATTATTAGAATAGTTAACAATTCGACCCTACCTATAATCATAAATACTATTAAAACTAGCTTTGAATACAAATTTAATTCAAAAAAATTAAAATTCTCTAAATTGAATATTGATGAATTTACAGTATTCGTAAGTGTTAAGATTCCAAGTTTAAATGAATCTTCAAAATTCATATTAAAAATTGATAACAATGAAGTGATAATAAAAAGTGATAAAATAAATATTAATACAGAAAAAAAATATTTATTAACATCTTTTTGATCAATATTTTTATCGGTCATATAAAATTTTGTAATATAAACATTATTTGGTTTAGAGTATGAAAGAATTTCATT
>CABXCB010000037.1 GCA_902510635.1 uncultured Pelagibacteraceae bacterium | reverse complement strand
GAAGAAGTTGGTAGAGGTATAACTAAGTTTATTATGATTAACTCATGGATAGTTAGACAGTATAAAAATGAATATAACCCTACACACTGGCATAATGGTCATATTTCAGGAGCTGGATATTTAAAAGTACCAAAAACTCTAGGAAAACATTATCAAAATAAACAAAACAGAGACTATAGAGGTGGAAATCTACAATTAATACATGGTTCAAAAATGTTTTTAAGTCACTCTACTTTAAATATTATTCCTGAGGTAGGTGATTTTTATTTTTTTCCAAATTATTTAATGCATACAGTTTTTCCATTTAAAGATACAGACGAAGAAAGAAGATGTATTTCTTTTAATTGTAAAATAGATGATGAGCTTTATAATGTTTATGGTGGATAAAATTCAAAAAAATGTTTTAGGTGAAGATTTAGAAGAATGTTCAAAGGACCCCTTAACAGGATGGTTTAGAGATGGGTGTTGCAATACAGATGAAAATGATCATGGTCTTCATACAGTATGTGTTAAAGTAAATAACCAATTTTTAGAATGGTGTAAATCAGCTGGTAATGATTTGATTACACCTCATCCTGAATTTGGATTTCCAGGATTAAAAGATGGAGATAATTGGTGCGTTTGTGCAGCATGGGTTGCAAGAGCAATAGAAGCAGGAAATGGTTGCTCAATATATTTAAAAAAAACACATGAAAACACACTTAAACTTGTACCTATTGAGACTTTAAAAAAATTTGCAATAGATCTTTCTTAAATTACATGTTTCCATATTTAGGTCCACCACCGCCCTCAGGCGTTACCCACGTTATGTTTTGAGATGGTTCTTTAATATCACAAGTTTTGCAGTGAATACAATTTTGTGAATTAATAACAAATTTATTTATATTGTTTTCAACTTGAACTTCATACACTCCCACTGGACAATATCTTTGAGCAGGCTCATCATATTTATCAATAGTATATTCAATAGGTAAATTGGGGTTTTTTAGCTGCAAATGTACTGGTTGGTTTTCAGTATGATTTGTTCCAGTTAAATAAACAGAACTTGTTTTATCAAATGTAATTATATTATCAGGCTTTGGATAGTCAATTTTCTTCATTTCGTTAGAAGGTCTTAAAGTTTCATGATCTGAATGTTTGTGTTTTAAAGTGAAAGGTAATTTTCCTCTAAATAGTATTTGGTCTATTCCTGTAAGTATAATTCCAAGAATTAATCCCCAGTTAAAATATGGTTTAACATTTCTTGCCTCATACAATTCTTTATATGCCCAACTTTTTTTAAATTTTTCTTCATAAACAGATAAATCTTTATTTTCTTTTAAGTGTTCATTTATTGTTTCAGCTGCAATAATTCCACTTTTCATTGCAGTGTGTGATCCTTTAATTTTTGGCATATTCAAAGTGCCAGCATCACATCCAATCAATAAAGCTCTAGGCATATACATTTTTGGTAAACTCTGAATACCACCTTCTATTAATGCTCTAGCTCCATAGGCAATTCTTTTTCCACCTTCTAAATATTTTTTGATTGACGGATGAGTTTTAAATCTTTGAAACTCATCAAATGGAGAAAGGTATGGATTTTTATAATCTAGTCCAATTACATATCCTAAGAATATTTGATTGTTTTCTGCATGATAAACAAAACTTCCCCCATATGTTTTGTTATCCATAGGCCAGCCTGCTGTATGCATCACCATTCCTTCGTCGTGTTTAGTTTTTTCTACTTCCCAAATTTCCTTAAACCCAATTCCATATTGTTGAGGACTTTTACCTTTATCTAATTCAAATTTTTTGATTAATTGTTTTCCAAGATGTCCTCTGCAACCTTCTGCAAAAACTGTTACTTTTGCATGGAGTTCTATGCCTGGTTCATGGCTATCTTTTTTATTTCCATTTTTATCTAAACCCATATCTTGTGTTGCAATACCTTTTACTGAACCATCTTCATTGTATAAAATTTCACTAGCTGAAAACCCTGGAAAAATTTCCACTCCTAAATTTTCAGCTTGTTCTGCTAACCATCTACATAGATTTGCTAAACTTATTATATAATTATTATGATTGTGTTGAACCTTTGGAAGTAACCATGTTGGCCAACTTATTGATTTTGTTTTCCCTAGGAAAAGAAATTTTTCTTTGTTAACTTTTGTTTTTACAGGTGTTTTTAGTTCTTTCCAATTTGGAAACAATTCTTCTAATGCTCTAGTTTCAAAAACATTACCTGACAAAATATGCGCACCTATTTCAGATGCTTTTTCCAAAAGGCAGACATTAACATCTGGATTCAATTGCTTTAATTTAATTGCAGTTGAAAGCCCTGATGGTCCGCCACCTACGATTACAATATCGTATTCCATCACTTCTCTGGACATAATATTATTTTTTTACAGTATTTGTTATTTTTGTATAGTATTTAATTTGTTTAATTCTTCTAATAGCTGAGGGAGCGCTTCAAATAAATCAGCTTCTAAACCATAATCTGCGACACTGAAGATTGGTGCTTCACCATCTTTATTAATTGCAACAATAATTTTACTCTCTTTCATTCCTGCTAAATGTTGAATAGCTCCAGAAATTCCCACTGCAATGTATAAATCTGGTACTACAACTTTACCCGTTTGTCCCACTTGATGATCATTTGTAATATATCCGGCATCAACAGCAGCTCTAGAAGCACCTATTGCTGCGTTTAATTTATCAGCAATAGCTGTGATTAATTTGAAATTATCTCCACTGCCCATTCCTCTACCGCCTGATATCACAACTCTAGCGGTACCTAGTTCGGGTCTATCAGATTTTACTTCTTCTCTTTTTATAAACTTAGTTAAATTTGAAACTTCACTTTTTTCGGCTTTTACAATTTCGGCAGTTCCACCAGTTGTTGTAGCTGGATCAAAAGATGTAGGTCTAATTGTTATACATTTTTTTACATCTGTACTTTTTACTGTTGCAAAAGCATTTCCCGCATAAATTGGTCTTAAAAAAGTATCAGCTGATATTACTTTTATAATATCACTTACTTGAGATGTGTCTAATAATGCAGCGATTCTTGGCATTAAATTTTTACCAAATGTGTTGGCTGAACAAACAATATGAGAATAGTTTTTAGAATTTTTTATTACTGCTGGAGTAAAATTTTCAGGTAAAAAATTTTCATAAATTTCGTCATCAACATGAATTACTTTTTTTACATTGGGAACCTCAGAAATAGACTTTACTACCAATTCACAAGAATGACCGATTACTAAAACATGTAAATCTTGATCAATTTGAGACGCTGCTGTAATTGCATTTAAGGTAAATGGTTTAATTTCTTTATTATTATGTTCTGCTATTAGTAAGACTGACATTAGATTACTTTTGCCTCATTTTTTAATTTTTGAACTAACTCTTCAACATTTGAAACTTTAATTCCCGCTTTTCTCTTTGGAGGTTCTTCAACTTTAATTTGTTCAATTCTAGGTTTTGTATCAATACCTAAATCTGAAGCGTTAATTTGTTCTAAAGGTTTTTTTTTTGCTTTCATTATATTCGGCAGTGAAGCATATCTAGGTTCATTTAATCTTAGATCACATGTTACAATTGAAGGTATATTTGTCTCTATAGTTTCTAGACCCTCATCAACCTCTCTTGTAACTTCTAAAGATTTATCTTTAACCTCTATTTTTGATGCAAAGGTTGCTTGGGGCCAGTTAAGTAACGCAGCTAACATTTGACCAGTTTGATTGCAATCATCATCAATTGCTTGTTTTCCCATAAAAACTAAGTCAGGTTTTTCTTTTTCTACAATTTTTTGTAAAATTTTTGAAACTGCTAACGGTTCAATAATTCCATCAACTTTAACATGAATTCCTTTGTCAGCTCCTACAGCTAATGCTTTTCTTACAGTTTCTTGAGCTTTGTCTTCACCGATTGTAACTGCAACAACTTCTTTAGCTTTGCCAGATTCTTTAATCTTTACTGCTTCTTCAATTGCGTTATCATCTGGAGGATTGGTTGACATTTTTACATTGTCTGTAACAATACCTGTTCCATCTTCTTTAACTCTTACTTGTACGTTGTAATCAATAACTCTTTTAACTGCTACTAATATTTTCATTATGCTCTCAGTAAATCATTTTTTGGATCGTAAGGACTTTCATCTAAAATAGTAGCATCATACATTTTTCCGAGAATATCAATTTTCAATTTTTGTCCTGTTGTCGCAACTTCGGGCTTAACCATTCCAAGAGCGATAGATTTATTTAACCTAAAACCAAAATCACCTCCGGTCGCTCTCCCAACAACTTTTCCATTATCGTAAATAGGGTTATTACCAAGCACATCTGCATCTGTTACATTATGTACTTCAAGAGTTACTAGCTTATTGTTAAAACCTTTTTCTCTCCATTTGTTTAGGGCTTCTAGGCCTATGAATTTTCCTTTGTTTGGATGAATAAATCTATCTAATCCTGACTCATAAGGTGAATATTCAATAGAAAGTTCTGTACCAACCAACTTATATGATTTTTCAACTCTTAGGCTGTTCATTGCTCTAATTCCATATGGTTTTAGACCCAAATCCTTTCCAGCTTTCATAAGTTGATCAAAAATATGGTTTTGATATTCAATTTGATGATGAAGTTCCCAGCCTAGTTCACCAACAAAATTTACTCTCATTGCAGTGCATGGGGCATAACCAATATCAACTTGCTTAGAACTCAACCATTTAAAATTTTCATTTGAAAAATCATCTTTTGAAACTCTTTGCATTAATTCTCTTGCCTTTGGTCCTGAAACCACAAGAACACCCATACTATTAGTTAAGTTTTCAAACTGGACACTCCCATCTTTTGGCATCCATTTTAATATCCAGTCATGATCTAATCTTTGAAAAGCTCCAGCTGATACTAAATAAAAACTATTTTCAGCTTCTTTCATTATTGTAAACTCTGAATGAACTCCACCTTTTGTATTTAGCGCATGACATAAATTAATTCTTCCAATATTTTTAGGAAGTTTATTTGCAACTAAATAATCTAAAAATTCTTCTGCTCCTGGTCCTTTAATTCTACATTTTGCAAATGCCGACATGTCTAGTAAACCCACATTTTCTTTTACATTTTTGCACTCTTTCTCTACAGCTTTAAACCATTTTGATCTTTTAAATGACCAATCATCTTTTTGTTCCATTCCATCGGTTGCAAAGAAATTTGGTCTTTCCCACCCAAATTTTTGACCAAACACAGCTCCAAGATTTTTCATTCTTTCATAACAAGGAGCAGTTCTTAAAGGTCGAGCTGCTGGTCTTTCTTCGTCAGGAAAATGAGTAATAAAAACATGACTATAAGCTTCCTCATTTTTTTCTTTTAAATAAGATTTTGAACAGTAATCACCATATCTTCTTGGTTCAACACCTAACATGTCAACAGTTGGTTCACCATCAATAATCCATTCTGCCAATTGCCAACCTGCACCTCCTGCAGCAGTAATTCCAAAACTATGACCTTCATTAATCCAAAAATTTTTTAATCCCCAAGCTGGGCCAACTATTGGGTTTCCATCTGGTGTATAACAAATTGCACCATTATAAACTTTTTTAACTCCAACTTCACCAAAAGCTGGAACTCTATGGATTGCACCTTCTATATGTGGTGCAAGTCTATCTAAATCTTCCTGAAAAAGTTCATACTCAGAGTCTTTTGAAGGTCCATTAACATAACAAGCGGGAGCACCATCCTCATAAGGTCCCAATATTAATCCGCCAGCTTCTTCTCTCATGTACCATCTGCTATCACTGTCTCTTAAAACTCCCATTTCAGGCAAACCTTCTTTTTTTCTTTTTTGAATTTCTGGGTGAGGCTCAGTTACAATGTATTGATGTTCAACAGGTATAACTGGAATATCTAATCCAACCATTTTTCCAGTTTGTCTTGCAAAATTTCCTGAACAAGAAATAATATGTTCACATTCAATTGTTCCTTTATCTGTTTCTACTATCCAACCATCTTTTGTTTGTTTCATTCCAAGAACAGTAGTATTTCTATAAATTTCTGCTCCTCTATTTCTTGCACCCGTTGCAAGTGCTTGTGTTAAATCTGCAGGCTGAATATATCCATCTTCAGGGTGTTGTATTGCTCCAACTAAGTCGGATGTATTGCATAATGGCCAAATTTCTTTAACCTGATCAGGTGATAAAAACTTTACATCAACACCAATCGTTTGTGCTACACCAGCATACTGATGATATTCATCCATTCGGTCTTTTGTGCTAGCGAGCCTGATATTAGATACAACACTAAATCCAACATTTTGTCCTGTTTCTTTTTCCAATGTTTTATAAAAATCAACAGCATATTTATGTAGCTGTCCAACTGAATAGCTCATATTGAATAATGGAAGTAGTCCTGCTGCATGCCAAGTAGAACCTGAAGTTAATTCTTTTCTTTCAACTAAAACAACATCTGACCAACCTTTTTTTGCTAAATGGTAGAGTGCGCTTACTCCTACAACTCCTCCCCCAATAACAACTACTTTAGTTTTAGATTTCATAAATGCGATTCCTACTAAATTTTTTTTGCTTCTTAAACAAAAATATAACTTATATAGAAGAGTCTAAGGATACAGGTTGAGAAACTGCTGTTGTTAACCAACAATCCTTTAGAGGTCCGTCAATGTCATATTTTTCAACGATCCATCTAAATTTGTAG
>CABXCB010000036.1 GCA_902510635.1 uncultured Pelagibacteraceae bacterium | reverse complement strand
TTAAATAAAAGCTTTGAAGATATTTGTTCTTTTAACGATGGAAAAAATATTATGAAATTTATTAATCAGTTAAAAAAATAGTTATGAGAGTTCTTTGTACAATTTGCATGAGAGGTGGATCTAAAGAAATTGTTAATAAAAATATAAAAAAAATAAATGGATATCCTTTGATGAGTTATACAATAAAACAAGCGCTAAAAAGCAAAATATTTGATTTAGTAATGGTATCTACTGATTCCAAAAAAATTTTTAAATGTGCAAAAAGATATGGAGCCACAGGGTGGTTTATTAGACCTAAAAAATTAGCTACAGATGACTCTGTTAAATTATTAGCAATAAGGCACGCACTTCTTGAATCAGAAAAATTTTTAAATAAAAAATTTGATATTATATTTAATCTACATGTCACTGCGCCACTTAGAAATATTGAAGATATTAAGAAGGCCTATAAAAAGTTTATAAAAGAAAAAGCTAATAAATTAATTTCAGTAACTCCATGTAAAAGAAACCCTTATTTTAATATGGTTGAAAAAATAAATGATAGGGTTCAAATAGTTAAAAAAAATATAAAAAAAATTGGTAGAAGGCAAGATGCACCCACAGTATATGATATGAATGCTTCAATTTATATTTGGAAAAGAAAAGAATTACTTAATTTAAAATCGAAGTATGATAAAAAAACTTCGCTTTATATTATGCCAGCTGAAAGATCGATTGATATTGATAGTACTTTTGACTGGAATTTAGTTGAAAATATTTTAAAAAAAAATGAAAAAAAAAAATTATCTTAAAAAATTTTCTCTTAATGGAAAAGTAGCTATAGTTATAGGTGGTTATGGATTGATGGGTTATGAGATATCAAAGGCACTAAGCGATGCAGGCGCCAAGGTAGCTATTCTTGATATACATGCAATTAAAAAAAAAAAAATTAGAAATTCATATTTTATTAAATTTAATTGTAAAAATTATAAAAATTTTAAAAACGAATTACTAAAAATAAAAAAAAAAGTTGGGTTTCCATCTATATATGTAAATGCAAGCTATCCAGCTTCAAAAGATTGGGCATCTAATACTTTTGAGAAAGTTACTCTTGATAGTTATAAAGAGAATATAGACATACATTTAAACTCATTTACATTCATGGCAAAGATATTTGCAGATTTTCTTAAATTTTCAAAAAAAAAAGGTTCAATTGTGCAGATTTCATCAACTTATGGATTAGTTGCGCAAAATATGAACGTATATGAAGGGACTAATGCCAGAAATAATATGACCTATCCTATTATAAAAGGAGGAATAACACATTTTTCAAAACAACTAGCTTCATATTACGGTAAACATGAGATTAGAGTTAATAATATTTGTCCAGGTGGCATAGAAGGAAAATTCAAAGCTACTAATAAAAATTTCGACAAAAATTTTTCAAAAAAATATAAGCAACATACTTTATTGAAGAGATTCTGTAGACCAGATGATGTTGCAACTGCAGCTTTATTTTTAGCATCAGATGCATCATCTTATATCACAGGTACTAATCTAATTGTAGATGGTGGTTGGACAGCAATATAAAATCGAATTTTTCAGTGCAAGATATATTTCAAAAAATTAAAAAAGTTTTAAATAAAGATCAAAAAATAAGCTTAGTTTATATATTTTTTTTGATTTTAATTGGTGTTTTTTTAGAAGTTCTTGGAATTGGAATGATAATTCCTTTAATGAACGTGCTTGTAAACAACGATATAGCGACAGATTTTCCAAAATTTAAACCAGTATTGGAAGCCCTAGGAAATCCTAGCAAAGAAAATTTAATTTTATATTCATTACTTTTATTACTAATTATTTATGCACTTAAAAATTTATTTCTAGCTTACCTTACTTGGAAAAAAAGTAATTTTACATTTTCATTATTTGCTAATTTATCAAGTAGATTATTAAAAATATATCTTAAAAAAAATTATAATTATCATGTTGAAAAAAATTCAGCAGAACTTGTTAGGAACGTATTAAATGAAACTAGACATTTTGGTAAAGGTTTTATTTTGTCATCACTTGATGTTTTGGTAGAAGCGTTAGTACTAATTGCTATTTTGGTATTACTAGTTTTTGTAGAGCCTATAGGAGCAATTATTTCAATTACTATTTTTTCATTAGTGGGTTTAACTTATTTTTTCTACAATAAAAAAAAACTAACTAGATTTGGCCAGGAAAGACAGATTTATGAAGGTAAAAAAATAAAATATTTAAATGAAATATTTGATAATATAAAAATAATATCTTTACTTGGAAAAGAAACTAAACTTCTTAAAGATTTTAATGTAGGAAATAATATAACTGCAGATATTGGTAAAAAACAAAATTTTATTCAACAGATACCAAGACTTTTTTTTGAATTTTTAGCTATTTTTTTTTTTTGTATATTAGTATTGATTTTTTTAACTTTTAATAATGATGATATTCAAAATTTAATTCCAACATTAGGAATATTTGCAGCAGCAACATTTAGAATACTTCCGTCAATAAATAAAATCCTTGTTAATTCTCAGACAATTAGATTTTCAAAATCAGCAATACAACTAATTTATAATGATTTTTCAAATATGGAAGATTTACAAACTAAAAATGAAGAGCTAAAAAAAATAAGATTTAAAAAATTAACATTGGAAAATGTTTCATTTAAATATCCTAGAGATGATAAATTTTTATTCTCTGATATAAATTTAAACTTACAAGAAGGTAAAACATATGGTTTTATTGGAGCAAGTGGTTCAGGAAAAAGTTCTTTAATGGATATACTTATGTGTATTCAAAATCCAAATAAAGGAAAAATTTTTTTAAATGAAAACATTGATATTTTTAGTCTTAAAAGATCATGGCAAAATACGATTGGATATGTGCCTCAAAATGTTTTTTTAACAGATGATACAATTAAAAATAATATCGCTTTTGGCGAAGACGAAAAAGAAATAAATAATTATAGATTAAATGAATCTATAAAGTCTTCACAACTAGAAAATTTTATAGAAAGTTTAGATAATAAATTGGATACAATAGTTGGAGAAAATGGCCTTGCTATATCAGGAGGTCAAAGACAAAGAATTGGTATTGCTAGAGCTTTATATATTGATCCTCAAATATTGATATTAGATGAAATAACGAGCGCATTGGATATTAATACTGAAGAAAAAATTATAAGTGAATTAAATGCACTTAAAGGAAAAAAAACAATTCTAATAATCACTCACAGAGCTTCAACTACAAAATTTTGTGATGCAATATATAAAATTGAAAATAAGAAACTATCTAAATTTTAGTTATAATGTTTGAAGAAACAATAAATCAATTTATTAAAATAAATAAATCAAAAATAAATAATAATAAAGGAGAGCATATAGTATTATTTGACAGATCACTTCATGATCAAGTCATTAGAGGGTCTTTATCAGCCTTGGCATTTAATGAAATATTTGATTATCAGCCAATTGTAATTACTGATAAGTCAAAAAATGATTGGCAGACGAAAATTTATGAATCATTTGGGATAAAATATTTTGTAAATTGTTGGAGTTTTAGAACTTGGATTTTGTCACCATTAACAATAATTTATTCATTATTTTTTACAGTAAAATATATTTTTTTGATTTCATTCAAAGGGTTTCATTGGTTTATAGACAATTTTTCAATAAAAGGTGCTGAGTGTGGAGATTTGATTTATGATGCATATATAAGAAAAAATCTGAGATTTCTTAAACCTAAATTTTATCATCCCATATTTATAGGAATTTTATTTAAATCAATTTTTAAAATAATTTTTTTTATAAAATTATTTGGTAAGAAAAAAATTAGATTGGTTATATCTAATTCAGTTACTTCAGCAAGTAATTCAGCTATAGGACTCAGAGTAGCAGCATCACAGAATATTAAAATTTTTTTTTCCTCCCACAATTTTGCAAAATTTTATGAAAGATATGATGATACTTTTGTTGCTTTAAGAAAATTAAACAAGAAAGATCTTGATGAATTTGAAAAAAATAAGGAAAATTTAAAAAAGATTGAAGATTATTTTAACGAAAGACTTAAAGGAGTAACTCATGGTGATTTTGCAGGATGGAGAGATTTAAAAGAAGCGTATCAAAATAAAAAAAATTTTAATAGAGAGGAATTTTTCAACTTGCTAAACCTTGAAAATAATAAATTTAAAAAAATTAATTTGTTTGCTGTACATTTATTTGCTGACGCAGCTCATGTTGGAGGAAGATTCTTTTTGTTTAGAGACTACTATTCACAATTTATTGAAACATTAAAAAAAGTGAAGGATAATAATGATAATGAGGTTTTATGGGTAATTAAGCCACATCCATCTGCAAAATACTACAATGAAGATACTATAGTTGAAAAATTTATAAAAGATTTAGGTTGTAAGAATATTGTAATTTATCCAAATGAGGCAAATTTAAAGTCAGCTTTGTCTTTTGTTGATAAAGTGATAACTGGAAGAGGTAATATTGGTTTAGAATATGCTTGTCTTGGGAAAAAACCAATCATTGCTGGTGTAAATTATTATTCTGACTTAGGGTTCATTTCCTTTCCCAAATCAAAAGATGATTATTTTAACCTAATATTTGATAAAGATTATGATAATAAATTAAATGATGAAAAAGTATTAGATGCAAAAAAAACTATGTACTTACTTGATCATGCCCAGGTAGAAAAAATAAAAAGAGGAAATATAATTCCTGAAAAACAAACCATTGATTATAAAATGCCAACAGAAAAATATTTTCAAAAAATTATTGAAAATAAAAAATTTGATGATTTTAGGTCAGATGAATACTATATTGATTTAAAAAAATTTATTAATTTATGGATAAAAATTTAAATAAATAGCTTATGAGAAAAATTAACTTGTTAGATTGTACTTTAAGAGATGGTGGATATTACAATAATTGGGATTTTCCAATAGATCTTATAGAAGATTATTTAAAAAGTTTGTCCCAATCTGGTGTTAGATTTATTGAATTAGGTTTTAGATCAATTAATTCAAACAATTATATGGGCCCTTGTGCCCATACCAAGAACAGTTTTATTGAGAGTTTAAAAATACCTAAAAATTTGAAAATTGGAGTAATGATAAATGCTAGCGAGATATTATCTAGTAAAATGAGCAAAAAAGAATTTATTAATTTTGTAATTGGAAATCAAAATTCGCAAATTTCATTTATTAGATTTGCCTGTCATTTTAATGAAGTAGAAAAAGTTCTAACTTATATAAATTATTTAAAAAATAAAAAAATTAAAATTATGTTAAATTTAATGCAGATAACTGAAAGAAATCCAGAAGAAATAGAAAATATTACAAAGAAAATTTCTAAAAGTATTGTGGATGTTTTGTACTTTGCAGATAGCATGGGAGGTCTCGCACAGGAAAAAATAGAAAGTATAATTAAATCACTTAAAATTTATTGGAAAAAAGATATTGGATTCCACGCTCATGATAATATGGGCAAAGCATTAACTAATGCACAACAATCTATTAATTATGGAGTAAATTGGATAGATAGCACAGTTACAGGGATGGGAAGAGGTCCTGGAAATGTTAAAACAGAATATGCTTTGATTGAGTTTAAAGATAGATTAGATCATAAATTTAATATAGCTCCTATTTTAAGTCTAATTGATAAAAGATTTAAGGACCTTAAAAAAAAATACAATTGGGGTCCCAACGTATATTATTTCTTATCTGGTTTATATGGAATTCATCCAACTTTTATTCAAAGCATGCTCAAAGATTTAAATTTAAAATCTGAAGAAATGCTATCTGTTATTGAAAATTTAAAAAAAGATAAAGCAACTAAATTTAATAGAAATCTAATTGAGGTAGGTAAACAAATTTATAAGGGTAGCACAAGTGGTGCATGGTCACCTCTATCTACAATAAAAAAACGTGAAGTTTTAATTCTTGGATCAGGACCAGGGTCTAAAAAACATTCTGAAGCAATAGAAAGATTTGTTAAAATTAAAAAACCATTTGTTATTGCTCTAAATGATCAAAAAACTATTAAAGAAAGTTTGATAGATATTAGAGTTGCTTGTCATACTTTAAGACTTGCTTCAGATCTAAATAGATTTAAAAGAATTTCACAGCCAATTGTTGTTCCGTTAAAAAGATTAAGTAAAAAACAAATTAAAGGTTTGAAAAAAGGTAAAATATTTGATTATGGTTTAGAGGTTCAAGTAGGAAAATTTACTTTTAAAAAAAATTCAACAATTATGCCAAATTCCTTAACTATTTGTTATGCGTTAGCAATTGCAAATAGTGGGCAAGCTAAAAAAATATATTTAACTGGTTTAGATGGATATCCAGTTGAAGATCCAAGAAGGGCAGAAATGGATGAAGTCTTTAAATTGTATTTCTCACAAAAAAATTATTCAGATATTATTTCAGTAACACCTACAAGATATAAAATTAAATCTACATCTGTTTATGCGTATTAGCGCAAAAGATATACTTATAGTAATACCGGCAAGATATAATTCATCAAGGTTTCCAGGTAAGCCACTTGTAAAAATTAATGGCATAGAAATGATTAAAAGAACATATGAGAGGTGCAGATTAAGTGGTCATCCTGAAAAAAATATTATAGTTGCAACAGATTCTAAAAAAATTTCATCATTTTGTAAAAAAAATTCAATCAAAGCAATAATTACTTCAAACAAATGTTTGACAGGAACAGATAGGATTGCAGAAATTGCAAAAAAAACAAATTATAAATGTTATATTAATTTGCAAGGCGATGAGCCTATATTTAATCCAAATGATATTAAAAAGGTTTTAAAAAATGTTAAAAAAATTCCTAATACCATTATAAATGGATATTGCCAGATAAAGAGTAAAAATTTATTCAATAGCATAAATATACCAAAAGTGATTTTTTCAAAAAAAAAATATTTAATGTTTATGTCTAGGATGCCCATTCCTACCAACGCGCTTAAAAAAAAAAATAATGCTTTTAGACAGATATGTATTTACGCATATCCTAAAAAAGATCTTTTAAAATTTAAAAAGTCAGAAAAATTACCAGCGGAAAGATCTGAAGATATAGAAATATTGAGATTTTTAGAACTTGGAATACCTGTAAAAATGTTGAAGTTATCTGATAAATCAATTTCAGTAGACATTCCAGAAGATGTAAAAAAAGTTGAAAAAGCTCTAAACAAAAAAAATGTTT
>CABXCB010000035.1 GCA_902510635.1 uncultured Pelagibacteraceae bacterium | reverse complement strand
AGGATGAGCTTTTGCGATACCTTCAGCCATAATAGTATTCTTTAATAATGGTTGAGAAATTTTTGAGTTTGTTAAACTTGGAGCTATACAATTTACTCTAATATTTGGAGCAAACTCAGCCGCAAGAGAAATTGTCAATCCTTCGATTGCAGCTTTAGTTGATGCAATAATTGAATGGTTAGCAAATCCTCTTTGTGCAGCAACTGTCGAAAATAATATTATTGAACCTTTGTTATTTTTTAAACTATCTTGATATGCTTTAATAATTTCAACTGCAGAGTAAAGATTTAACTTCATGCATTTTTGAAAGTCATCTTCCTTTACCATTTTAAATGGCTTCAAATCTATTGAGCCGACACAATAAGCAACTCCTTTTACCTCAGTAACTTTAGATTTTACATTCTTAATAAAATTATCTTCCAAAACATCAGCTACAGTATATGTGCACTTTAATTTTTCTGATAAAGATTTAAGTTCCTCCTCATTTCTTGAAACGAGATGAAAGTCATGGCTTGAGTCATATAATTTATTTGCCAAATTAGAACCAATAGAACCAGTTGCTCCAAAAATTAAATACTTAGCGCTCATATTTTTTTATTTTATTAAGATTTTTTTTTTGATTTAAGTCCAAGCTTATCACTGTGTCTTAATCTTAAAATTACTATAGCTGAGGCAATAAGAACTATAGCTACAGCTTCATAAACCAATCCAGATGGATCCATTTCTTTACCTTGTAATATTATAAATCTTGATAAAGCAGTTATCGCGATAAGTAAGGGTAAAGTAATACTTATTGATTGTTGGTCCCAAAAAACTCTAACCATTGCCATTACCTCCAAATAAAGAAACATTAATAGTAAATCAGCTAAAGTAACTGTCTGATTTAAAAACATTTTTTTAATCTCAATTCCAACAGCGATAACTGTACTGATTAGAATTATTGTTAATAAGACAAATTGAAGATTTTTGGTTATATTTTTCATTATTTAAAAATTATGATTATTTGAAATTTTATTTTCATTCTTTGTATTTTATGTCGCACCTCAAGCATTAAACAACGATTACTAAGCGTGCGACAAAAAATGAATGTAAAAAATTTTGTAAAAAACAGAAATCATTATAGTTAACATTCGCACTATGTTTAAAGTTATAATTATATATGAATTATTCTTTTTTTTCTTTTGGAATATAATTTATTGGGGAGCAGATCTAAAAGATTTTGCTCAAAACGAGTCTTTAGCTTTTATCTACTATATTTTAGTGTCAATGGCTTTGGGCTGGGTAATAATTCATGTAATAAGATATTCTTTTGGAGAAATACCAGATCCTCGTGAAGTTGCAAAAAATAAATAAATAATATTTTATTTTAACTTTTTTTTATGGAAATTAATAAATCTCTCAACATTTGATTTATTAAATGTTTTATTTTCTTCAAACGAAACTTTTTTCAATGAATAAGCATTACTTTTAGTTTGTCTAGATACAATTATAATATTACCTTTGTATAGTTTAAGTTTAACAGATCCATTAACTTTATTTCTTTTTAGATCAACAATTTTTTGAAGCTTAAATCTTGCTTTGGAGTACCAGTAACCATTATAAATTAGTTCAGCATATTTAGGCATTATTTCATCTTTTTTATGCATAGTTTTTTTGTCTAATGTTACAGATTCAATTGCTCTGTGAGCATTGATTAATAAAGTTCCTCCAGGAGTTTCATACACACCTCTTGATTTAATTCCAATAAACCTATTTTCAACAAGATCAACTCTCCCAATACCGTTTTTACCAGCAATAGAATTTAATCTTTCCAAAAGTTTTGAAGGAGATAATTTTTTACCATTTACGGTTACTGGATCTCCATTTTTAAATCCTATAGTTATAAAAGAAGCATTATTCGGTGCTTTTTCTGGTGACACTGTTCTTTGAAAAATAAATTCAGGAGCTGAATTTTTTGGATTTTCTAAAATCTTACCTTCAGTAGAAGTATGAAATAAATTATCATCTACTGAAAATGGTGAAGCACCCTTTTTATCTTTTGGAACTGGTATTTTATGTTTTTTTGCATAATTAATTAAATCAGTCCTAGATTTAAGATTCCAAATTCTCCAAGGAGCTATTATTTTTATTTTTGGTCCAAAATAATGATATCCTAACTCAAATCTTACTTGGTCATTTCCTTTTCCTGTAGAACCATGAGACACAGCATAAGCTTTAAATTTTTTAGCAACTCTAATTTGATCTTTAGCAATTAATGGTCTCGCAATAGAAGTTCCCAATAAATAAACACCTTCATAAATTGCATGTCCTCTTATCATTGGATAAATATAATCTTTTACATAAGTATCTTTTAAATTTTTTATTATTATTTTTTTTACTCCAAGTCTTTTTGCGTTTTTAATTATTTTTTTTTTATCAATTACTTGACCAATATCAGCAGTATAAGCAATAATTTCTGCTTTATAATTTTCTTGAAGCCATTTTAAAATAATTGAAGTATCTAACCCACCAGAATAAGCAAGCACAATTCTTTTATTTGATTTCATTTAAAATTGAGTGCAACTTTTTTTTGCGATATTATATGTCTTTGTAAAGCCTAATAATGAATAGTGGTCAATTGTTTGAGATCCAGATTTATTATATGCAGTTACCATTATTCTTGAACCTTTTTTCATAGTCTTAATCATTTTTTTTTCAATTTTATTGCTTGAAATCCAAGCAAAACCATCTTTAGCAATATCAAATTTATATTTTTTTTTCCCTGAAGTAGCTAGTATTGAATTTTGAGAATTAAATTCGTAACCAGATGTAATGCTAATTTCATCAGCAACTTTATCATTAGGCCTGAATGATACAAAAAGTCTTGCTTCTCTTTTATTTGCTTTAGGAGATTGCAAAACCGGTTTAGTTTGAGCAAAACAAGTTAGTTCATTATCTTTTATCAAAACTAATGCTTCCCAATCTTTGAATTTTCCAATTTTTTTTAGTTCTTCAGCAGATACAAAATTAGCTGAAAAAAGAAAAATACTAAAAAAAAATATAATTGTTCTGTTAATTATGGACATGGATTTGGATAAACTTTTTGTACTTCATTAATTTCTTTAATAACTTCATCACTTAAATTTACATTTACACTTTCTATGTCAGTTTTCAACTGCTCCATTGTAGTTGCTCCAATAATGACACTTGTCATAAAAGGTTGTAATTCACAAAACTTTAAAGACATTTGACTCATATCAAGATTATATTTTTTGCTTATTTTATAATATTCTTCTACTGCATTTTTCAAATTAGGAGTATTATATCTATATTTCCAAAATTCCCAATCTCTCTCTATCCTAGATCCTTTTGGATATATTTCATTTCTATATTTCCCACTTAAGTATCCACTTGCTAAAGGGGAGTATGCTAATAGGCCAATTTTATCTCTAATAGAAACTTCAGCTAAACCAATTTCGTAAGTTCTATTTAATAAGCTGTAGGGATTTTGAATAGACATCATTCTAGGTAGATTTTTTTCCTTAGCAATTTCGAGATATTTTGTAACGCCCCAAGGTGTTTCATTTGACAAACCTACTTCTCTAATTTTTCCATCTTTAACAAATTTTTGTAAATTTCCTAAAACATCCTCAAATTTATTCCAATCACCTTTATCCTTATGTTCATAGCCTAGTTTACCAAACATGTTTGTATTTCTTTCAGGCCAGTGAAGCTGATATAAGTCAATGTAATCTGTTTGTAGTCTTTTTAAGCTATCATTTATAGCTTCTGTCATTTTTTCTATTCCATAATTATATCCTCCACCTCTTAAATATTCTCTGCTTGGTCCTGCAACTTTTGTTGCTAAAATTATTTTGTCTCTTTTTTTAGTTTTCTGGAACCAATTACCTATAATTGCTTCTGTGTGACCAAAAGTTTCTGCCTTAGGAGGTACAGCATATAATTCTGCTGTATCCCAAAAATTTACACCCTGATCTAAGGCATAATCCATTTGTTTAAAACCTTCATCTTGAGTATTTTGTTCACCCCAAGTCATTGTTCCTAAGCAAATAGTGCTGACTTCAAGATCTGTAGTTCCTAATTTTCTATAATTCATCAAATATTAAATATTTTTTAAGGTTTTTATGATATCTTGAATAAATAGTAAAAGGCTATTATATAAATGGTATGGAATTTAATAAACAAAATATATTTAACAAAGTAAAAACATCCACACAATCTACTGTAGTTATGGATGAAGGCTTAAGAGCCTACATGCTAAAAGTATATAATTACATGGCAACAGGAGTGTTGCTTACTGGAATTATAGCTCTTTTATCTTTTAAAATGTCAGTAGTGACTGATGCTAGTGGAGCAATAGCGGGCTTTACAAGCTTTGGAAATACTCTTTTCTTTTCAGGATTGAAATGGGTTGTTATGTTAGCACCTCTTGGAATAGTTTTTTATATGAGTTTTGGAATTAACAAAATGAGTGCAGCTAAAGCACAAACAGTTTTTTGGATATTTGCAGCACTTATGGGATTATCATTGTCTTGGATATTATTGGTTTACACAGGAGTTAGTGTTGCAAGAGTGTTTTTTATTACTTCAGCAACTTTTGGTGCAATGAGCATTTATGGATATACAACTAAGAGAGATTTAACTAAGCTGGGCTCTTTCTTAATGATGGGGTTAATTGGTATAATTATTGCTTCTTTAGTTAATATATTTCTAAAGTCATCTATGATGTATTTTGTTATTTCAATTTTAGGAGTATTAATTTTTGTTGGTCTTACAGCATATGATACTCAAAAAATTAAGAATATGTATGCCGCTTCTGACTCAGGTGAGTTAATGGGCAAAAAAGCAGTTATGGGAGCTTTAACTCTTTATCTAGATTTTATTAATCTATTTATAATGCTGTTAAGACTTTTTGGTCAAAGAAGATAATATTACAATTTTTTCCAATTAATATTATTCAATAAGTTTTTTAAATTACTAGAGTTATTTAAAATTTTTCCTTTAGCGTCTGTTATTAAATATTTTAAATTTTTATTAATAGGTTTAAAATTTTTACAAATTTTATAGTTTGCGTTTTCAGTTGCATTTTTAAACACACAGAAACCTACTTGTTTGTTAGAAATATTTAATCCATAATCTTTCCAAGAACCTTCCGAAACCATTTTTGCATATAAATCTAAGATAATTTTTAATTCATATTTCTCAAAAAAATGCTGATAATTTTTTTCTGAATAAATATTATTTATTACTAATTTTAAGTTTCTATTCATTTAATTTATATTTGTTAATTATTGACACTTGAAAAGCTGTAAAAATAATTGTTAAAGGCAGTATTCCCCAAACTTTAAAATTAACCCAAAATTCTTCAGATTGTGTCCGCCAAATAATCTCATTCAGTAATGCTAAACCAAAAAAGAAATATACCCACCGCAAGTTTAGTATTTTCCAACCCTCATCGGTTAATTGTATAGATTTACCAAGCATTTTTTTTAAAATTGGTTCATTTGTAAAAAATTTCCCAAATAGCAACGCTATACCAAATAATATATTTATTATTGTGGGTTTAATATAAATGAATATTGGATTATCAAAATATATTGTAAGTCCTCCAAACAAAGTAATAAATATTCCACCAAACAAAGGTACCATTGGGATTTTTTTCTCTAAAATCCATGCAACAATTATAGCTATTAAAGTTGCAACTATGAATGGAGGAATCGCAATAATTAAATTTTTTTCATTTTTATAGTAAAAACTAAAAAAAACTAAAAGAGGTCCAAAATCGGTGACAAATTTAATTAATGATTTATTCACAAGATACATATTAACAGAATAAAAAAACTTTGAAATTTTTTTATTGATTTTTTTATTTAAATACCCATATTTAACGTCGTGAGCA
This sequence comes from uncultured Pelagibacteraceae bacterium, assembly GCA_902510635.1. Lineage (GTDB taxonomy): Bacteria > Pseudomonadota > Alphaproteobacteria > Pelagibacterales > Pelagibacteraceae > Pelagibacter. The sequence continues at coordinate 1,515 of CABXCB010000035.1, read as the reverse complement.
TTCAAAAAGCTAAATTTTCAATTGGAGACATTGTAAAACATAAACACTTTGATTTTAGAGGTGTAATATATGATGTTGATTTTGAATTTAATAATTCAGAAGAGTGGTATCAATCAATACCAAAAAATGTTAGACCAAGAAAAGACCAGCCTTTTTATCACCTTTTAGCAGAAAATGATGATGTTACATATGAGGCTTATGTATCAGAACAAAATTTATTGTTTGATGAATCTGAGGAACCAATAAAACATCCTCTAATAAATGAGATATTTTCAGGCAAAAAGGGTTCAACTTATTTTAAGCCATCAAATTAATAAATAGACAATATTTTAACACAATTAGCTCAAAACTTAGACATAACTTAAGTTTATAAATAATTATATTCTGATCAAGGATACTTTTTATCCTTATTTATCTCCCTCTGTAGTATTCTTGGTCAGGATAATCTCAAAAATAATCCAACAAAATAATTTTTTATATATAATAAGTTTTAAATGCTAAAAAATTTTGAGCCAAATAAGGTTTTTTCATTAACTTCGAAAGCTCCAAAATATGTTTTATTTGCTTTTATTGTTGTAATTTCAATTGGTTTAGTAGAAGCACTTATAATTTCTCCTGAGGATTATAAACAAAGTCATTCAGTAAGAATAATGTATGTTCATGTACCTTCTGCATGGATATCACTAGGTACATTTTCGACTATTGCAATTCTATCTTTTTTTATAATTATTTTTAAGGTTAAATCTTTTATATTAATTACAAAAAGTTTAGCTCCTTCTGGTTTGGTATTTAATATAATTGCTTTAGTAACAGGATCAATTTGGGGCAAACCAACCTGGGGAACTTGGTGGGCGTGGGATGCAAGAATTACATCGATGCTAATATTAGCTTTGTTCTACTTTATTTATATCTTGGCTTGGAGAATTTATGAAGACAAAGAAAACGTTCAAAGAATAACTTCAATGATTGCAATATTAGGTGCTATAAATGTTCCAATTATTAAGTATTCAGTTGATTGGTGGTCTACTTTGCATCAACCTGCTTCAATAAATATATTTGAAAAAAGCTCAATACATTCATCTATGATTGTTCCTTTAGCCTTAATGACTGCGGCATTTGCACTATTCTCAATTCTGATTTTTTTGATGAAATATAATACAGAACTGATAAAAATTAAGAATAAAGGACTAGATAGATTATGATTAATGAAATTATTTCAATGAATGGATATGGGATTTATGTTTGGTCTGCGTTTGCATTTACATTGATTAGTTTTGTAACTCTATACACAGTAATTAAAATTCAACTTGTTAAAGAAAAAATTAAATTTGACACAAAATATTTAACTTTAACATCAGATAAAAGACAAACTGTTAGAGTTCGAAAAACTTATAAAGGAATTTTAGCAAGCAATTTAGTTTCAAAAATTTAACTTTATTTAATCATGTATGGTAAAAAAGTTAAATTGCGGTTACTGTTTTTATCATTTATTTTTTTAATTGTAGCTCTATCAGT
>CABXCB010000034.1 GCA_902510635.1 uncultured Pelagibacteraceae bacterium | reverse complement strand
ATTGAGTTGAAGTATTATGCATTACAATTGAACTTTTTATATTTTTTAAAAAAAGACTGGCGTTTTTTTTGTTTTTGGTAATTATACTATCTGTATGCATTGTCCCATATTTATTAATGTGATTAATTGCATCTAAAATATTATTAACCGACTTTACAGATACTTTGGCAGATAAATATTCTGTTGACCAATCCTTCTCTTTTGCCAACTTAGCTTTGCCATTAAAATTTTTTTTAATAATATTGTCTGCAAAGATTTTACAATTATTATTAGTTAATTTTTCTAATATTGGATTACAAAATTTTTTTACAATTTTTTTGTGCATCAAAACTGTTTCTGTAGCTCCACATATACTGGTATTTCTTAATTTTGCATTGTGAACAATTTTTATTGCCGTATTTAAATCTGCATTTTTATCAATATAGGTATGACAAATTCCTTCCAAATGTCCAATTATTGGAACTGAGGATAAGTCTTGTACTTTTTTGACCAGGTTTTTTCCACCTCTTGGAATTATAACATCAATAAAATTTTTCATTTTTGACAACATGTAGTCTACAGATTTCCTATTTTTATCTTTTATTATTTGAACATAATTTTGATCAATATTATTTTTTCTAAGAGCATCTCTAAATAAATTAGCAAGGATTCTATTTGAATTATACTGTAGCTGATTTTCCTGTCCTTCCGGCTCTTCCTGATAACTGATGATATAGTTGTAAATTTTTTTCTGCAGATCTCAGATCATGTCCATGCAAGGTTAAATCTAGATCTACAACAACTATACAATTTAAATTCGGAAAATGAAATCCTTTTGAAATAAGCTGAGTACCAATTAAAATTTGAATTTTATTATTTTTTATTTTTTCTAATATTTCTGAAGAAGATTTTTTATTCATTGTATCACTTGAAAAAATAGTTATTTTTTTATCCAAAAAAATTTTTTTAACTTCATCATAGATTCTTTCAACGCCTAGACCACTAAATACATATTCACAATTTTTATTATCATTACATTTTCTAATTAATTTTGTATTGTAGCCACAATAATGACAAATTAAATTTTCTTTTTTTTTATGGTAAACTAAATTTATCGAACAATTTGGGCATGCATGTACGTTTAGACATTTTTTACAAAGAACAAAAGGAGAGAATCCTCTTCTGTTGACAAAAAAAAGTACTTGATCATTTTTATTTAAATGATCTTTTACTTTTTCAATTGTTTTATCTGATATCCATGTATTATTTTTTAAATTATTTTTATTTAAGTTTATAATTTCATGATTTGGTAGGCTAGCATCCAAATATCTTTTATATAATCTTGTATGAAAATATTTTCCTTTTTTGATATTATTAAATGTTTCTATAGAAGGTACAGCTGTAACTAAGTTTATCGGTATATTTGCAAAAGAAGCTCTTGAAATAGCCATATCTCTAGCATTATAAATTACACCCTCATCTTGTTTATAAGATTGATCATGTTCTTCATCTACAATAATAATTCCAAGATTAGAAAAAGGTAAAAATAAAGAAGATCTTGCTCCTATTAAAACTTTAATTTTTCCTGTAGCAATACCGTTCCAAATGATTTTTTTATTTTTTTTTGTTACTGATGAATGCCAAATAGCAGCATCAAAACCAAAAAATTCTCTGAATTTCTTTTGAAATTCTCCTGTTAATCCAATTTCAGGTAATAAAATTAACCCCTGAAAACCTTCATTTATTTTTTTTTTTAAGCTGTTAAAATATACAATTGTTTTTCCTGATCCTGTTGTTCCTTGAATTACATGTACTCTAAATTTATTATCATTTTTTATGATATCACTTACTGAAGACAATTGTTCTTCAGAAAGCTTAATTTCATTAGCTTTTCTATATACATTGTACTTTTGTAATTCTTTATTATTTTGCTTCTCAATTGCTTCATTGCTCAGTAAATGTAATTTTAATGACATCCCTATTGGAACTAAATTATATTCTGAAAACCATTTTAAAAAATTAATTGTTTCTACATTAAGAGATGAAATTTCTAGTTTTCTAATGATATTTTTTATCAAATATTTTTTGTTACTATTTTTTTCAAATTCATCCCAAACGATTCCAATTTTTTTACTTTTTCCAAATGGTACTTCAACATAATCTCCTAATTTAAGATTTTCTTTAGAGGACTTATAAGTAAATGGATGATTAAATATATTTGGTAATAAAATTGGAATTTTCATATTATGATATGAAAATATACTACGAGTGAATTTGTCTTTTTTCTACTGATAAAGCTGCTTCTTTCACAGCCTCAGAAAAAGTAGGATGAGCATGACAAGTTCTTGCAATATCTTCTGAGCTAGCTCCAAATTCCATTGCTAATGCCATTTCTGCAATTAATTCACCTGCGTGCGAGCCAATCAAATGAACGCCCAATACTTTATCAGTAGTTGCATCTGCTAAAATTTTTACAAATCCATCTGATTCATTAATTGCTTTTGCTCTTGAGTTAGCCATAAAAGGAAACTTTCCAATTTTATATTTTTGATTTTTTTCTTTAAGTTGTTCTTCAGTTTTACCCACTGAAGCTACTTCAGGTGTTGTATAAATAACACCAGGTATAACCTCATAATTTACATGACCAGATTGACCAGAAATTAGTTCAGCAACAGCTATTCCTTCTTCTTCAGCTTTGTGAGCTAGCATTGGGCCTTCAATAACATCACCTATGGCATAAATATTTTTTATATTTGTTTGATAATTCTTGTTAACTTTAATTCTTTTTTTTTCATCTAATTTTATTCCAATTTTTTCTATATTTAGATTTTTTGTATAGGGCTTTCTACCTACAGATATCAAAACTACATCGCTATCAAATTTTATTTTTTTTCCTTCTTTATCTGAGGTTTCAACTATTACTCCATTTTTCAATTTTGAAATTTTTTCTACTTTAGTTTCTAAATGAAAGTTCAAACCTTGTTTTTTTAAAATTTTCATAAATTCATTTGAAATTTCTTTATCCATACCTGGTGTAATATGATCTAAAAATTCAACTACATGTACTTCGGACCCTAATCTAGACCAAACAGATCCCATTTCTAGACCAATATAACCACCACCTACGACTACCATTTTTTTTGGTACAGACTTTAATGATAGGGCTCCAGTAGAAGATATTATTTTTTCTTCATCAAATTCAATTCCTGGAAGGGATACAGGTTCTGATCCAGTGCTAATAATTATATTATCTGATTGAATATTCGTTTCTTTATTTTCTTTGTCTATAATTGTTATTTGAGATGAAGATTTTAATTTACCAGCTCCTTTAAAATAGGTTACTTTGTTTTTTTTGAATAAAAATTCAACTCCTTTTGTCAAAGTCATTACAGCTTTATCTTTGTTTTGCATCATCTTTTGAAGATTTAGCTTAACCTCACCTACTTCAATTCCAATTTTTGAGAAATTTTTTGCTTTATGAAAATTTTCTGAGAGATTTAGTAAGTTTTTTGAAGGTATACACCCAATATTTAAACAAGTTCCTCCAAGAGTTCCCCTGGATTCTATGCATGCAGTTTTAATGCCTAGTTGTGCCAATCTTATTGCACAAACATAACCTCCAGGGCCGCCTCCAATTATAGTTGCTTGAAATTTTTCTTCCATTTTAAAGGTCTAAAAATAATTTTCTTGGGTCCTCAAGATTTTCTTTTATTAATTTTAAAAATGAAACTGAGTCTTTTCCATCTATTATTCTATGATCATAAGATAAGGCTAAATACATTACTGGTCTAATTTCAATTTCTCCATTTCTGGCAATGGGTCTTTCAATTATATTATGCATACCAAGAACTCCTGATTGCGGCGGATTTAGAATTGGCGTTGATAGCATAGAACCATATACACCTCCATTACTTATTGTAAATGTTCCACCTTGCAAGTCATCAATAGTTAATTTTCCATCTTTCGCTTTTTCAGAAATTATTTTTATATTTTTTTCTATTTCTGCAAATGATAGTTGATCTGAATTTCTTATTACTGGTACTACTAAACCTTTTTCAGTTCCAACAGCAAAACTTATGTTATAATAATTTTTATATATAATTTCCTGACCTTCTATCTCAGAATTGATCACTGGAAATGCTTTTAGTCCAAGCACACATGCTTTTACAAAAAAAGACATAAAACCAAGTTTTATTCCAAATCTTTTTTGAAAATCTTCTTGGTTATTTTTTCTCATTTCAACAATATTTGTCATATCAACTTCATTAAACGTGGTTAACATGGCTGCATTTTCTTGGGCTTCTTTTAATCTTTTTGCTATGGTTTGTCTTAGTCTACTCATTTGAATTCTTTCTTCCTGACCATATTTTATTTTTCTTTCAGATGGTTGAGGAACTGAACTCATTAAATTAATTAAATCGCCTTTTAAAATTTGGCCAGATTTTCCTGTTCCTTTAACAGAACTAGTATCAATGTTATTTTCTTCTACAATTTTTCTTACTGCAGGAGATAATACTTTTTGATTAATTATTTTTTGGTTGCTTGTTAACTCTTTAGTTAAAACTAATGGCTCTTCTTTAGTTAAAATTAGTGGCTCTTCTTTTTCTTCAAATTCAAAAATTTTTGGTTTTTGTTTTATTTCTTTTTTAAAATTAATTATATTTTCAGATTCTTTTTTAGGTTCCCTATCAATAGTTTTAACATCAACTTTTTTATTTTCTGCTGGTCCACTTGAAATTTCACCTAGTACAGCGCCAACTTCTACAGTATCTCCATCTTTAAAATTTATTGCTGTTAATATTCCATTAGTGGGGGATGGAACTTCTAGATTCACTTTATCAGTCTCTAACTCTACTAAGGCTTCATCTGCATTAATATTATCACCTTTATTTTTTAACCATTTAGCAATAGTTGCTTCTGTAATGCTCTCTCCTAATACAGGTACTAAAATTTTTTCTGTCATTTTTAATTAAAAACTATATCAATTATTTCTTTTTGTTGAGCTAAATGCCTTTTTGCATAACCTGTAGCTGGTGTTGCATCAGGATTTCTCCCAATATAAGAAATTTGTCTATTTTTAGCTTTTATATAATCCAATGTCCATTGTATATAATCTCTAACCAACAACCATGCGCCCATATTCTTTGGCTCTTCTTGACACCAATAAAATTTAGCATTTTGTGCAAAGGGTTTAATTTCTTTTACCAAGCTTTTTGCTGGAAAAGGATAGAGTTGTTCAATTCTAAACAAAATAACATCATCTTTTTTTAATTTTTCTCTAGCTGATAAAAGATCAAAATATATTTTTCCTGAGCATAATATTACTTTTTTTATTTCTTTATTTTTTTTTAATTTAATAAATCCTTTAATTTTTGGGTCCACCGCATGGTCCCATAAAACTCTATGGAAAGAATTTTTTTTACTAAAATCATCAATTTGCGAAACACAATACTTATTTCTTAGTAAAGATTTTGGTGTCATCATAATCAAAGGCTTTCTAAAATCTCTGTGCATTTGTCTTCTTAAAGCGTGAAAATAATTGGCAGGGGTAGTACAATTCATTACTTGCATATTATCATTTGAACATAATTGTAAAAATCTTTCTAGTCTTGCGGATGAATGTTCTGGACCTTGCCCTTCAAAACCATGTGGTAACAATAGTACTAAACCAGAAGCTCTCAACCATTTTCTTTCTCCTGAAGAAATAAATTGGTCAATTATAACCTGGGCACCATTTGCAAAATCTCCAAATTGAGCTTCCCAAATAGTTAGTGTGTTAGGTTCTACTAAACTATATCCATACTCAAAACCTAAGACAGCTAATTCAGATAAAAAGCTATCAACTATTTCAAATTTTTTTTGTTTTGATGAAATATTATTTAATGGAATATATCTTGAATTATCAATTTGATTTCTTAGAACTGAATGCCTCTGACTAAAAGTTCCTCTTCCTGAATCTTGTCCAACGAGTCTTACTGGATATCCTTCTTCTAACAATGAACCAAACGCTAAAGCCTCAGCTGTAGACCAGTCAATTTCATTACCTTTAATCATAGAATTTTTTCTGGCTTCAAAAATTTTTACTATAGTTTTGTGAATGTTAAGTTCAGATGAAAGTGAGTGTATTTTATTTGAGATTTCCAAAAGTTGTCCTGTTGAATAACCAGTATCACCTCTTTTATCTTGCCCTCTTCTTGGCTTATATCTCGACCATGTTCCTTCAAACCATTCAATTTTAGGCTTATAATTTTTTGCATTTTTGTATTGCTCATTTAGAAGTTCTTTAAATTTTTTAATATGATTATTTAAATCTTCAGACGAAATAATTTTTTCATTTATTAATTTATCTCCATATATTTTTACTGTTGATGAGTGAGATCTAATTTTTTTATACATTAAGGGTTGAGTGAATGAAGGTTCATCTCCTTCGTTATGACCAAACCTTCTGTAACACACTAAATCAACTACTACGTCTCTATTAAATTTAAGTCTAAACTCAGAAGCTATTCTGGCTGCATATACAACTGATTCTGGGTCGTCACCATTAGCATGTATAATTGGTGCGTCCACCATTTTTGCTACATCGGAAGGATGTGGGGATGAACGAGCAAATCTTGGGCTTGTTGTAAACCCTATTTGATTATTAATTATGAAATGAATTGTCCCACCAGTATTATGACCAGGCAAACCCGACATCGCAAAACACTCAGCAACAATTCCTTGACCTGCAAATGAAGCATCACCATGAATTAATATAGGAATTACTTTTTTTCTTTCTTTGTCATTATGAAAAAATTGTTTTGCTCTTGTTTGTCCTAAAACAACAGGGTTTACAGCCTCTAAGTGAGACGGATTGTCTGTAAGACTCACATGTACTGAATTATTGTCAAATACTCTATCAGATGATGCTCCTAAATGATATTTCACATCACCAGCGCTATCATTTTTTGATGAAGAATCTATTTCTCCAGAAAATTCATTAAATATTCTTTTGTATGATTTTTGTAAAACATTTGCCAAAACATTTAGTCTGCCTCTGTGAGACATTCCAATTTTGACCTCTTTTACATTATTTTGACCACCAATTTTTATTATTTGCTCTAATGCAGGAATTAAGCTTTCTGCTCCATCTAAACCAAATCTTTTTGTTCCTACATATTTTGTATGTAAAAATTTTTCAAATCCATCTGCTTGAATAATTTTATTTAAAATAGCTTCTTTTCCATTTTTTGTAAATTGTAAAGCATTTTCATCTTTTTCAACTCTATCTCTAAACCATTTTCTTTCTGTTGGATTAGAAATGTGCATATACTCATAGCCAATTTTTCCACAATAAGTTTTTCTTAAAAAAGATAAAATTTCTTTTACAGTTGAATAATTTCTATTTGCTATTCCATCTAAATAAATTTTTTTATTATAGTCTCCTTTGTTAAATCCATAACTTTCTGGATGCAATTCATCTAAATATTCGATTTCTCTTAATTCTAAAGGGTCAAGATTTGCAATTAAATGTCCTCTTTGTCTATAAGATCTTATAAGTGATACCACTCTAATTGATCTTCTATTATCCTCAGAAAGCTCT
>CABXCB010000033.1 GCA_902510635.1 uncultured Pelagibacteraceae bacterium | reverse complement strand
TAGATCAATAAATTGTTTTGCTTCTGAAAGAATAAAATTTACATCAGAAATTGATAGATCTTGGATTCCTAGAAGATGTTTTTGTGTGATTTTAACAGCTTTTTTTACATTTGCCATTAAAACCAACTCTATAACTATAGAGTGTGTATAATGCAAGCTTAATTATTTAAAAAATCTAAAACACCTTGAAGTATAAAAGTAGCAGCATTTTTATCTATATTTTTTACTCTTTTTGTAACATTAATATCTAGTTCACTAGATAAATTGAATGCCCCAACTGTAGAAAGTCTTTCATCCCACAAAAATATTGGTATTTGGATTTTTTCAGATATTAACTTTACTTTATCTTTTACAGATTGAGACGATCTACCCTCTGAACCATCCATATTTTTGGGATTTCCAAATATGATAGCATGAACGTTATTTTCATTAGTTATTTCTTTCAACTTATCTGATAATATTTGAATATTTTCAAAATTTATTGTTTTAAGAGGAGTAGCAATCTTTCTATTTTCGTCAGAAATTGACAAACCAACTCTTTTGGAACCCATATCAACTCCAATTAGTCTAGATTTGTCATTTATATGGTTCTTTATATCGTTAATGTTCATCATATTGTAATTTTCATATTAAATGATAATTTGCCCTTAATTTAAATATCACATGAGTATAGATCTTAAAACAGTTAAACATATATCTAAATTATCAAGAATTTCCATAGATGAAGAAAAGGCTAAGAAATTGGAGACTGATTTAAATTCGATATTTAAATGGATTGAACAACTTAATGAACTAAAAACTGATAATATAGAACCTTTAAACTCTATTGTCGAAACAAAACTAAGGCTTAGAAAAGATGAAATTAAATCTAAAAATATCAGAGAAGAAATACTTAAAAATTCTCCAGATGAAAATAAAGATTTTTTTGTTGTTCCGAAAGTAGTTGAATAATGTCAAATTTAATTGACCTTAGTTTGTCTGAATTAATTTCTAATATAAAAAATAAAAAAATTTCGTCTAAAGAAGTAACATCTGAATATGTGGAAAGATCAAAAAAATCTAAAAAATTAAACTCGTATATTGAAGAAACTTTTGACACAGCATTAAAAAAAGCCAAAGAGTTTGATTCAAAACCTGATTTTAATAAAAAGCTACCTGGTATACCAATGGCAATTAAAGATTTATTTTGTACAAAAAATGTTAAAACTACTGCAAGTAGCAAAATACTAAATAATTTTATTCCAACATACGAATCAACAGTGACTCAAAATTTATGGAATGATGGCGCAATACTTTTAGGCAAATTAAACTGTGATGAATTTGCAATGGGCTCTTCAAATGAAACAAGTTATTTTGGTAACGTTATTAGTCCAATTGATAATGATTTGGTACCAGGAGGTTCTTCTGGTGGCTCGGCATCAGCTTTAGCTGCAAAATTAACACCAGCAACTATAGGAACTGATACAGGAGGATCTATTAGACAACCAGCTTCATTCACAGGAACAGTTGGTTTAAAACCAACTTATGGGAGTTGTTCAAGATACGGAATAGTTGCATTCGCATCATCTTTAGATCAAGCAGGTCCTATGACAAGAAATGTTAAAGATGCAGCGCTTTTATTAGAAGTAATGAGCTCCTTTGATAATAAAGATTCAACTTCTGTAGAGTTTAAAAGACCAATGTATTCAAAAGATTTATCTAAAGACATTAAGGGTAAAAAAATTGGTATTCCAAAAGAATACAGAGTAGATGGTATGTCGGAAGAAATTGAAAAACTATGGGAAGATGGAAAGAACTATCTAAAAGATTGTGGTGCTGAAATCATAGATATATCGCTCCCACACACAAAATTTGCATTACCAACTTATTATATTGTTGCACCCGCTGAAGCATCATCCAATCTTGCAAGATATGATGGTGTAAAATATGGTTTTAGAAAAGAAGGTGACAATTTAATCGATATGTACGAAAAGACAAGATCTGCTGGATTTGGTGATGAAGTAAAGAGAAGAATTATGATTGGTACTTATGTTTTATCATCAGGGTATTATGATGCATATTATTTGAAAGCGCAAAAAGTTAGAAGATTAATCAAAAATGATTTCAACAACATATTTCAAAAAGTTGATGCAATACTAACACCCTCTACACCTTCTTCAGCATTTAAAGTTGGAGATAAATCGAATAATCCTGTTTCAATGTATCTAAACGATATATTTACAGTACCTGTTAATCTTGCTGGTTTACCTGGAATTTCAATTCCTGCTGGATTAGATAAAAAAGGATATCCATTAGGTCTTCAAATTATTGGAAAATCATTTGATGAACAAAATATTTTAAACATAGCGTATTCTATGGAAGATAAAATTAATTTTAAATTTAATTTAAAAGAGTGGTGGATGAATGACTAAAGACTACTTGATCGAAAGAAATGGAAAAAAATATGAAGTAGTAATAGGTCTTGAGGTCCATGCACAAGTATTATCAGAATCTAAATTGTTTTCTACATCACCAACCAAGTTTGGAAGCGAACCAAATACTCAAGTAAGTTTAGTTGACGCTGCATTTCCTGGAATGCTACCAGTAATTAATGAATTCTGTATTAAGCAAGCAATAAAAACTGGAATTGGATTAAACGCTAAAATAAATAATAAATCTATTTTTGATAGAAAGAATTATTTTTATGCAGATTTGCCTCAAGGATATCAAATATCTCAATATAAAGATCCAATTGTAGGAGAAGGATCGGTTGTTCTTGATTTATCATCTGGATCAAAAACTGTTGGGATTGAACGATTACATTTAGAACAAGATGCTGGAAAAAGTATTCACGATATTGATCCGAAGAATACATTGGTTGATTTAAACAGATCAGGTGTAGCTTTAATGGAAATAGTAAGTAAGCCAGATTTAAGATCGCCAGAAGAAGTTAACGTTTATATAAAAAAATTAAGATCAATAATGAGATATTTAGGAACTTGTGATGGAAATATGCAGGAAGGTTCACTTAGAGCAGATGTAAACGTATCCGTTAGAAAACAAGGCGATGATAAATATGGAACCAGATGTGAGATTAAAAATGTAAATTCAATTAAGTTTATGCAAATGGCTATAGAACATGAAGCAAATAGACAAGTTGATATTTTGGAAGAAGGTGGAAAAATTGATCAAGAAACAAGACTTTTTGATACAAAAAAAAACGAAACAAGATCAATGAGATCTAAGGAAGATGCACACGATTACAGATATTTTCCAGATCCCGATCTATTACCATTAGAATTTAACAATGATTATGTTGATAGTATTAAAAAAGAAATTCCAGAACTTCCAGATCAGAAAAAATCACGATTTATCAAAAAATTTAATTTAAGTCCCTATGAAGCAAATATCTTAGTATCAGATTTAGATACATCAAAATATTTTGAAGCTGTAATTGAAAATTCTGATGTAAAACTTTCATCAAATTGGATTACAGGTCAATTATTTGCATTATTAAATGAAAAAAACTTAGATATTACATCGAGTCCAATAAGCGCAAAAAATCTATCTAAATTAATAAATTTAATAAAAGATGGGACAATTTCAGGGAAAATTGCCAAAACAGTTTTTGAAATGATGGCTAATGGAGATAAAAATCCTATAGATATAGTCAAAGAAAAAGGTCTTAAACAACAAAGTGACCCTAAGGAGTTAGAAAAACTTATAGAAAAAGTAATAAATGAAAATCAAGATAAAGTGAAAGAGTACAAATCAGGAAAAGAAAAATTATTTGGATTTTTTGTAGGACAAGCAATGAAAGTTTCTGGGGGTAAAGCTAATCCTCAATTAGTTAATGAGATACTAAAAAAGAAACTTAAGTAGAATGGGTTTAAATCTTACTGTTAATAAGGAAATTGAAGAATATATAAATAACAATTCAATAAAACTTCATCCTGTTCAAAAAGAAATAATTAAACATAATGAAAGACTAGGAGATATTAAAAGAATGCAAATCTCAATTTCACAATGTCATTTTTTACATTTATTAATTAAATCATCTAAAATAAAAAAAATTTTAGAAGTTGGTACTTTTACTGGATTAAGTACATTATCAATGTCATTAGCTTTACCAGAGGATGGATCAGTTATAGCATTAGATAAAAATCAAAAAACCAGCAAGACAGCAGTAAATTTTTTCAAAAAAGCTGATCAAGAGAATAAAATTAAATTAATCATTGCCCCAGCATTAGAAAGTTTAAATAATTTAAAAGATCATAAACAAAAATTCGATTTAATATTTATTGATGCTGATAAAGAAAATTATATAAATTACTTTAATCATTCAGTAGATTTAATTGATAAAGATGGTTTAATTTTAGTAGATAATGTTTTATGGCACGGTGAAGTTGTAGATAATAGTAAACAGGATAGATTAACTGTAAGTATAAGAGAATTTAACAATTATGTTAATGAAGATAAAAGAGTTGAAAATTTAATTATCCCATTAGGGGATGGTTTAACTGTTTGTAGAAAATTATAATGTATTATATTTCCGGTTTCTATAAGTTTAAAAAAATTCATAGCCTCAAAAAAAATAAAAAATTACTAAATGATATTTTCAACAAATATAACATTAGGGGAACAATAATCATTTCAAGTGAAGGTGTTAATGGAACAATATCATCTACCAAAAAAAATTTTGACCTTGTTCTAAATAAAATTAAAAAAGTTTTAAATTTTATAAGCTTCGATAGTCAAAATTTATCTAAAAACAAATTTCAAATATTTAATAAAGGTAAAGTTAAAATAAAAAAAGAAGTAGTTCCAATGGGAATAAAGATATTAAAACGAAAAACGAAAAACCATCTTGAGCCAATTAAGTGGAATAAACTTATTAGTAATAAAAAAACAATATTGATTGATGTTAGAAAACCATTTGAACATAAAGTCGGTACATTTAAAAGTTCAATTAATCCTGAAATTGATAAATTTAGAGAATTTCCAAACTATCTTAAAAAGTTAGATAGAAAACAAACTATAGCGATGTTTTGCACAGGTGGAATAAGATGTGAAAAAGCCAGCGTATATTTAGCAAATAAAGGCTTTAATAATGTATTTCAATTAAAGGGTGGAATAATTAATTATTTAAAGAAAATAAAAAAAAACAAAAGTTTGTGGAAAGGTGAATGTTATGTTTTTGACAATAGAATTTCTTTAAAATACGGATTGGCTGTTGGTACTTATTCTATTTGCAGTGGTTGTAGAAGACCAATATCAATTAAAGATAAAAAATCACTTAAATATGAAGAGGGCGTTTCATGTCCAAATTGTCACGATACTCTTACAATCTCGCAAAAAGAAAGATTTAGAATGAGACAAAAACAAATAAATGTTGCAAAAAAACTTGGAAGAAAACATATATTCCAAAAAGAATTTTAAATATGGATTTACTAAAAGACAATATACCTAAGCTAGTTAAAAAACTTGCCGTTCCTGCTATGGTAGGAACTTTATTTCAAACTCTTTATAATGTTGTTGATACTTTTTTTGCAGGAAAAATATCTCCAGAAGCACTTTCAGCGTTAAGCAAATCATTCCCAATATATTTTATTATTATTGCCACATCTATTGGAGTGACTGTTGCTGGGACATCTTTAATTGGAAACAGTATTGGGGAAAAAGATAATAAAAAAATTTTAAATTATTTTTCTCATATAATTTATTATGGAATTTTAATTTCTATTTTTATTACTTTTCTAGGTTTATATTTTTCTGAGCAAGTATTTTTTTTAATGGGGTCAACAGAAGAAGTTGCATCTTTAGGACTTGAATATACTAATATTATTTATTCAGGTTCTTTTTTGTTTATATTAGTTGTTTCTTTAAATTCCTTGCTTCATGCAGAAGGTGATACAAAAACTTACCGAAATATTTTAGTTTTATCATTTTTTTTAAACATAATATTAAATCCTATTTTAATATTTGGTTTTTTATTTATACCTGCATTTGGGGTTAAGGGCATAGGTATTGCTACAATTATTTCTCAATTAGTATCTTTTTTAATAATTTTATTTAAAGTTCTTAAGAATGAAAGAGTAAGAAATATTTCAAGTGAATATTTAATACCAAAATTTTTATATTTTAAAAACATTTTTTTTCAATCAATGCCAATCTCAGTATCTATATGTGGGTACGCTTTAGCCGCTGCAATAATTTTTACTTACGTAGGTCAATCTGGCGAATATGCCGTTGCTGGATACGGTGTTGGTACACGTATAGAACAAGTAGTTCTACTTCCAATACTTGGAATTAATACAGCTATAATATCTATAATAGCCCAAAATTATGGAGCCAATAATCTTATTAGAATAAAAGAAACTTATTTTACAGCTATTAAATATTCATTTATTATAATGATTACAGCAGGGACTTTAGTTTTTTTATCTGCAAGTGCAATTACAAGTTTTTTTTCAAATGACCCTGAAGTAATTGAATATGGAAAAAGATATTTAAAAATTTCAGCCTTTGTATTACCTGCTTATCCTGTTTTTTTTCTGTCAAACGGTTTTTTCATGGCTTTAAAAAAGTCTGAAAATGCAATGATTTCTAACTTTTTTAGAAATGTCCTTAACCCGATTGCAGTATTTTATATTGCCAAATATATAAATGCGAGTTTTGAAACTTTCTTCTGGTTGTGGATAGGAATTAATTGGTTTTTCTCAATTTCTTATTTTTTTATAATAATTTATTATTTTAAGCTTAAATTAAATAAATCTAGCGCTATCGTTCAACCATGACCATAAGTGCTCTGCAAAAGATCTTCTAACAAATAAATTTAAATCATTAATATTGTTATTATGAATAATTACATCTATATGATTAAGTAAAGTTTGAGTTACTGCTCCTTTTGAATTTTTAAAATTATTAAAATTAAATGGGCACCCAGCTGATAACAACTCAAAAATTTTTGTACCATTTAAATTAATCATTATCCAATGGTCAGAAACATTTGTAACAGAACCTAATTTTACTTTAGAAATTTCATTAAAAAGTTTATCCTCTAATAAATTAGAATCATTTAATTCAATCTTATTATTTGAGTACAAAAACCATTCATCTGGACTCAGCCAAAGAAGATTTAATTTTTCGTTACTTGAAGATGTATTAGGATCAACAGGAGCAATTATAGATAATTCTTTTCCAATTTTAGTTATAAAATTCCTACTTTTGCCTCTCAGGTTTATTTTAAGAATAGGCTCGACCTTTGAAATTTTTATTTCTGAATATTCTTTATTATCAATAATTGGAGTATTAAAATTAAGCATTTAACCTCTTATTTTCTTTATCCAAAAAAACTGTATCAGTTATAGTTACATTAATTGTTTTGTTTTTCATCGGAACAAGCATTTTTAGACCCTTCAACTTTTTACCATTTTTTACAACAGCAAGAGCAATTGATTTATTTAAGTTCGGACTAAAATAACTTGAAGTAACATGACCGAGCATTTTTATTGGGTGCTTATTTGTTTCAGCAACGATTTGTGCACCTTCTTCTAAAATTTCTTTTGGATCTTCAGTTAGTAATCCTACAAGC
>CABXCB010000032.1 GCA_902510635.1 uncultured Pelagibacteraceae bacterium | reverse complement strand
AACCATTGTACCGTTTCCTGCGTTAGCATTTTCTTTATTGTGAGGTTTTGTAATATAAAATTTTGCTCCATCATCTTCACTAAAACCATATCCAATATATCTTTCTGTTACGGTAACTCTTTTCATTTTAAGATGATTTAATATAGCATCGTAAAACTTACTTGATTTTTCAAGATCATTAGTCCCAAGCATTACAAAACCGATTGCTTTACTCATTACTTTGGAAGTTTTGTTGCACCTGTTTCTTGATATGCAACTTTACCATCTTTAAATTTATAATAAGTCATAACCGCTTCTTTATTACCATCTTTGTAACTTACAAACGCATGTTCAAATCCAACTTCATCATTTTCAAAAAGTACTCTTACTTTTTCTTTTTGAACGTCTTTCATACCAAGCCATTTAATAACATCCGACTTACCTAGTTTATTTCCGGATGAATGCATTAAAAATTGATAATCATCATGTATTAATTGATCTGCTGCTGCAGTGTCGCCATCATTTACTATTTTCGACATTTTTTCTATAATCGACATATCTTATACTCCTTTAATTATTATTACATTTCCGACAGAGTTATCTAACCGTATCTGTCTTACTGGTTTATATTCTTCAGAATTATAAAACTCTAAAGCTTTTTCGTAAGAAGGAAATTTAACAACGACTGTTCTAGGGAGTTTCCATTCTCCCTCAACACATTCGTAATCTCCACCCCTTACCAAATATTCTCCTCCATATTTAGCAACTATCCCTGAAGCTTTTGCTACATAATTTTTATATTCTTCAGGGTTAGTTATTTCGATTTGAAATATTGCATATCCAGTCATTTTTATATTTCCATTTTAGTACATTCCCAAACATGCATTTTGTTTACACACTCATCATAAATTGGTTTTCCAATTGGATTTTTTCCAGACACCATCTCTTTCATTTTTTCCATATTATGAACAAATACCTTAAACATAACACCGCTTTTATCTGGCTTTACTGCTCCTATAGTTTTTTCTGGATGAGCTGCTGATTTTCTTACACTCATTCCCTCATCTGATTGCATCCATCCCATAAATTTTTCAAGCTTTCCTTCTTTTAAATCTACGATCACTAATACTTCTTTTTCCATTATTTCCTCCTTTCTTTTTTATATTAAAAATTATTTTATTAATTTTAATTTAGCAATGTAACAACTTTGTTACATAACAGGTATGCATTAATTATATCCAGTTAGGAAATGGTAGGCCTTTTTCTTCTAAAAATTTTTTATTAAACATCTTAGAGTTGTATTTATCTGATTTATCGCAAAGAATAGTGACAATAGTTTTTCCTGGTCCGAGTTCTTTCCCTAATCTTATTGCTCCTGCAATATTTACTCCACAACTTGTACCAAGACTTAAACCTTCATTTTGAATTAAGTCATAAAGAATAGGTAAAGATTCAAGATCACTTATGGAAAATGCTCCATCTATTTTAGCTTTAGCAAAATTAGCTGTTACTCTACTTGAGCCAATACCTTCAGTGATTGATCCTCCTTCACTTTTTAACTCTCCATTCTTTATATAATTGTAAAGAGCTGAACCTGTTGGATCGGATAAATAAATTTTTATATCTTTATTTTTTTCTTTTAAATAACTGCTCACACCTCCAATAGTTCCACCTGTTCCAGATGAACATACAAATCCATCTACTTTTCCATCTGTTTGTTCCCAAATTTCTGGTCCAGTTGTTTCATAGTGTCCTTTAGCATTAGCAGTATTATCAAATTGATTAGCCCAAACTACACCATGATTATTCGTACTCTTTAATTCTTCAGCTACTCTTTTTGCAACTTTTACATAGTTCCCGTCGTCCTTGTAAGGTTTTGGCGATACAAGTTTTAAATCAGCACCTATGTTTCTTAACATATCTTTTTTTTCTTGTGTTTGATTATCGTTCATTACAATTATCGTTTTATAACCAATTGAATTTCCAATAAGACAAAGACCAATTCCAGTATTACCTGCAGTACCTTCAACTATTATTCCACCTTTTGAAATTAATTTTTTCTCTTGAGCATCTTTTATTAGTGCTAAAGCAGCCCTATCTTTGACTGATCCCCCAGGATTTAAATATTCTGCTTTACCATAAATGTTGCAACCAGTTATCTCTGATGCAGCTTTGAGTTTAATTAATGGAGTATTTCCTATTCCTTCAATGAAACTATTTTGAGAATTTTTCATTTATCATTTCCGTTAGTAATACCGTAGGGTTTAAATTCTTCTGTAGCGGTACCAACATTTTTTGCAGGAATACCAACCATAACCGCATTTTCAGGAACATCTTTTGTTACAACTGCATTTGCACCAATTTTTACATTTTTACCAACTGTAACTGGCCCTAAAACTTGAGCTCCAGAGCCTACAACAACATTATCCATTAATGTTGGATGTCTTTTTGAATTTCTTTGATCATCTGAATTTATACTTGGAGAAATTCCTCCCAAAGTAACCATATGATATATAGTTACATTATTTCCAATTTCAGATGTCTCACCAATTACAACTCCCATACCATGATCAATAAATAAATTTTCTCCTATTTTTGCTTTCGGATGAATTTCTATTCCAGTTAAAAATCTTGAAAATTGAGAAATTATTCTTGCGATTAAATCTAGTTTAGCAATTGAAAAAAAATTAGCTATTCGATGAAAAAAAACTGCTTTTACTCCAGGGTAAGTTAATATAACACTTAACTTAGATTTTGCAGCTGGGTCTCTATTGATTATAGATTCTAAAAAACTATTCATAATATTTAAATTATTTTGATTATTTAAATGACCAATTAGTTGCTACAACAACAACTACCCGTATCAGGTTTGCATGAGCATTCATTGTTTCCATCACACATGCATTTATCGTTAATACAGTTTGTGCATTTACATATTGGATTATTGCAAGCCATATAATTAATATAATAGGTATTGATATTAAAAATACAAGGTTAAATTTGTCATTAATTACAATCTATCTAAAGTAAACCCTTTAACATTTGCTGGCACAGCTATATCCATCATTTTTGGATTTGCCAAATTTAGATTATTCATTATTTCTGCATATTGTTCTTTTGAACTTATTTGAAGTCTTGGATTATTGTTTTTTTCATTTTCAATTGTTGAAAATTTTTTTCCATTATAATCATGCGCTGGATATACCAATGTATCTTTTGGCAATTTTAATAATTTATTAAACAATGAATCGTAAGCATCTTCTGGGCTTCCATTTTGAAAATCTGTTCTACCTGTTCCGTTTATTAAAAGAGTGTCACCAGTAAAAACTCTATCATTCATTAAATAGCTATAAGAACAATCTGTATGTCCTGGTGTATAAATTGCCTTAAGCTCTATGTTTTCTACATTTATTTTTTCACCATCTTTTATCTTTAAATCAATTACTTCAGATTTAGATTTTTCGCCCATAACTCTTGTACACTTAGTTCTTTTATTTAGTTCGTTTAATCCAGTAACATGATCTGCATGTATATGCGTGTCTATTACCTTAACTAATTTTAAATCTAAATTTTTTAGTACTTTTATGTATTTATCTGTATGTTCGATTACAGGATCGATTATTAAGGCTTCTCTACCTTTTCCACTCGATATAATGTAAGTATAAGTTGAAGATTGAGTGTCAAATAGTTGTTCAAAAATCATAAGCAATTTAGGACACTATAAAAAATTGCATAGCAAATCAATCTTGTTTATAATTGTTCTAAAAAATACTAATGAGAGGAAAAAAATGACATTAAAAATTAATAGTTTGGCTCCAGATTTTACAGCTGAAACTTCAGAGGGAAAATTATCTCTACACGAGTGGCTAGGGGATAGCTGGGGTGTTTTATTTTCACATCCAAAAGATTTTACACCAGTTTGCACAACTGAACTTGGTGCATTAGCTAAAATGAAGCCAGAGTTTGAAAAAAGAAATGTAAAAGTTATGGGGTTAAGCGTAGATCCAGTATCAGACCATGTTAAATGGTTGGAAGATATTAAAGATGTTTGTGGATTAAAACCAAATTATCCAATTGTTGCAGATGAAGACCTAGCAGTAGCTAAGCTTTACAATATGTTAGAAGGTGATGCTGGAACAACATCTATGGGCCGTACCGCAGTAGACAATGAAACAGTGAGAACCGTTTATGTTATTAGACCAGATAAAAGAATTGGTTTATTTTTAACTTATCCAATGACTACTGGTAGAAACTTTGATGAAATATTAAGAACAATTGATTCAATGCAACGTACTGCAAAACACAAAATAGCTACACCTGCAAATTGGCAACCAGGTGAAGATGTAATTATTGTACCTAAGGTTACAAATGATGAGGCAAAAAAAATCTATCCTGATGGATGGGAAACAATAAAACCTTATCTTCGTAAAGTACCAGATCCTAACAAATAAAATTTGGATCAAAGCGAATTAGACCAACAATCTCAGCATTGGGAAAAAAATTTCTCAAATAAGCCTGAGATGTTTGGTCTTGAACCAAGCACTTCAGCTAAAAAAGCTTTAAACTTTTTTAAAGAAAAAAAAATAAAAAATATTATTGAACTAGGAGCTGGATTAGGAAGGGATAGTATTTTTTTTGCAAAAAATAATATTAAAATTCAAGCTTTAGATTATAGCTCTTCTGGAATTAAAATAATAAATCATAAAATCAAGAAGGATAATTTATCAAATTATATTTCAACAAAATTATTTGATGTAAGAGAAAAACTTCCATTTAAAGACAAATCCATAGACGCATGTTATTCCCATATGCTTTACTGTATGGCCTTAACAATAGCTGATTTACAAAAATTAAATAATGAAATCCACAGAGTTTTAAAACCCAATGGTTTAAATATTTATACCGTTCGTCATACAAATGATGGTGATTTTAAAAATGGAAAACATATAGGAGAAGACCTATATGAAAATGACGGATTTATTGTCCATTATTTTTCAGAAGAAAAGGTTAATTTATTAATGAATGGATTTAAAAATATTACTCTAGAAAAATTTGAAGAAGGCACTTTTCCACGTAAATTATTTTTTGTTGTGAATGAAAAAAAATAATTTATTTTTTGTATTTTTTCATACAAACTTCAGCTAATAACAAGTTTGGATCAATAAAAAGTTTAGATTCTTTCGCTTTTCTAAATGATTTATAAGCAAAAATAGCTATTGGTAATTCTGTACATCCCAAAATGATTTTTTTACACTTTTTCCTTATTAAATATTTAACAGCAGCTCTTAATGCGATTTCAGCTTCTTTAACCTTACCCATTTTGACAAGTTTTATAGCTTTATTTACAGAATTTTTTTGTAATTTTTTTTCAGGACTAATTAGATTAAAATTTTTATCAAAATAGTCATTATAAATGTTTGTTTTTAAAGTTGCTTCAGTACACAAAATGCCAATAGTAGAATTTTTTTTACATGTTTTTTTTGTATTTAAATAAACTTCTTTTGGCATACTTACTAAAGGAATTTTGATTTTCTTTTGAATATCTTTATGCCAATAATGTGCAGTATTGCACGGCATAACAATAAATTTACACTTGTTCTTTTGTAACATTTTACAACCATCAACAAGGGCTTTTAAAACATTATAGTATTTTTTTAAGTTCTCTGGCCTCTTTGGAGTATTAGATTTATTGTATAAAATAAACATCGGGTACTGTTGATCTAGTTTGCCTCTATTAAGTTTTGCTAATTTATTACAAAAGTCTAAACCAGCTTGTGTTCCCATTCCTCCTAATATTCCGATCATAAAGATTATTTATTAAATATTGATTTTTGTTTTTAACATTTATGTATACAACTATATTTTAAATATAATTATGCAAGACATATATATTGATGATATAGGATCAGGTTTTTCCTTAGTTTTAGTTCATGGCTATTTAGGTTCTTCAGAAATGTGGAATTTGCAAAAAGAATTTTTAAGTAAGCATTTTCGAATAATTGCACCTGCCTTACCTGGTTTTGGTGAAAGTTATAAAGCTCAATCTTTAGATAATATTAATTCAATTGCAAAATTTGTATTAAAATGTCTAGATAAAAAAAAAATAAATGAATTTCATTTAATGGGACATTCAATGGGAGGAATGATAGTTCAAGAAATGGTAAAAATCTCTGAAAATAGAATTAAAAAGTTAATTTGTTTTGCAACTGGTTCAATTGGAGATATCCCAGGAAGGTTTGAATCTATAGAAACTACAAGAAACAGATTAAAAAAAGATGGATTAAAAGAAACATTAAATAGAGTTCCTCAAAAATGGTTTGTAGAAGGTGTTAATGCTAAATATTATTATTTTTGTGAAAATGCAGTTAAAAATATTTCTATAGAAGCGGCAGATAATGCTCTCGTAGCTATGAAAAATTGGAGAGGATATGAAAATTTAAAAAATATCAAACAAGATACTTTGATCATTTGGGGGGACAAAGATCTTTCATATAATTTTGATCAAGTTAATACTTTAAAAAAGAATATACCTACCAGCCAATTAGATATCTTTAAAGGTTGTAGTCATAATGCTCACCTTGAAGAACCGCAAAAGTTCAATGAAACAGTAAAAAATTTTTTATCATGAACAGAAATCTTTCATTGCTTGTTTCAAGTCAAGTATTTGCCTTTACAGCAGCTACAGTAACTGTTTTTATAAGTGGTATTATTGGAGCACAGTTAAGTCCTATTAAAACATTATCTACTCTACCTCCTTCTATTTATGTAGTTGGTACTGCTGCTGCTACAATGTTTGCAGCAAAAATAATGAGTATAGTTGGTCGTAGAATTGGATTTGTTTCAGCATCAGTTACAGGTTCAATAGCGTGCTTGATTGGAGCTTATGCAATAATGATAGAAAGTTTTACTATTTTTTGTATTTCGAAATTTATTTTAGGAGCCACAATGGCTTTCAATCACCAATATCGTTTTGCAGCAGCTGAAAGTGTAGAAAAAGATAAAGCACCAAAGGCTATTTCAACTTTACTATTGGCCGGTATTGTTGCTGCTTTTATTGGAATAAGTTTAGCAAATTATACAAAAAATTTTATAAGTGATTATTTATATGTTGGATCTTATTTAACATTAGCAATTTTAACATTAGTACCAGCTTTTTTATTATTTTTTTTCAAAGATAAAGGAGAAGTTTCTGTTATATCAAATGAAAATAACAAAGTTAGAAGTTACTCTGAATTTTTTTCAGACCCTAGATTTTTACAAGCGATAACTTCAGCAGCTTTTGCATATGCCGTAATGGCTTTTTTAATGACGGCTACACCAATAAGTATGCATATAGTGCACAATTTAAGTTTAGAAAAAACAGGTATAGTCCTTCAATTTCATGTTTTAGCTATGTTTTTACCATCTCTTGCTACTGGTAACTTAATAAAAAAATTTGGTTATAGTAAAATGATGTATGCAGGGGTTTTATTTTGCATTTTAACAATACTAATGAGTTTATTAGAACCATCATTTCTAAACTATTTTATTAGTTTAATCTTTTTAGGTATTGGTTGGAATTTTTTATTTATAGCAGGAACAAGTTTATTAGTTACAATCTACAAATCAGAAGAAAAATTTAAAGCTCAAGGATTTAATGATTTATTAGTTTTCTCTTCTATGGCAGTAGCAAGTTTATCTGCAGGTATTTTAATTTCACTTGCTAGCTGGAAAACAGTAAACTTATTTTGTATACCTTTCTTAATTTTAATCATTGCATCAATCATAAATGCAGACCGCAAAACTAAATGAGTTTTTTATTACTTGGTTTCATTACAGGTTTAAGTTTAATTTTTGCAATTGGTGCTCAAAATATTTTTGTAATTGAACAAGGTTTAAAGAAACAACATGTTTTTTTAGTTTGCTTAATTTGTTCAATATCAGACTTAATTTTAATTTTTTTAGGAATATTTTTATTTGAATATTTTAAAATTTACTTCACAAAAAATATTGAATTAATTTTTAATATATTGCTTTTTATCTTCCTAGTTTACTTTATTTATAGCAAAGTAAGGTCTTTATATAAAAGATCAGAGATAAACTTTGAAGGTAGTAATTTATCCCTAAAAAATATAATAATTAAAACTCTAGGATTTACATATTTAAATCCACATGTTTATTCAGATACAGTCTTTTTTTTAGGAAATTTTTCAAAGAATTTTTTAATTTCTCATAAATATTTTTTTGGAATAGGTGCATCTATTGCATCCTTTATATTTTTTTTCTCATTAGGTTACTTAGCTAAATTTTTTTCAAATTATTTAATAGATTCAAAAGCATGGAAAATTATAAACTTTTTTATAATTATATTTATGACTGTTCTATCTAGTTTCGTATTTATAGAAATTATTGATTTAATTTGAAAATTATTATGTGGCAACTTGTTGCAGTAGCATATCTTGTTTAAATTATTTAAGTTATTAAATAACCTCTATAAAAAAAATCAAAAGATTAGCGGAGATCTTTAGGAAA
>CABXCB010000031.1 GCA_902510635.1 uncultured Pelagibacteraceae bacterium | reverse complement strand
ACCTCAGAACATATCTTCTTTGTTTCTTCCTCACTTAATTGTTTAGGCAAATATGAAGATAATATTTTGTGTTCATTTACTTCAACTTTTAATAAATCTTCTCTGTTATTTTTTTTATATACATCGATTGATTCGGCTCGTTGCTTGATCATTTTCTTTAGAAGCTTCTTAATATCTTCATCGTCTGTGTCCTTCTTATTTGGACCAGATCTATTTGATATATCAAGATCCTTTATGGCTGATAAAATTAACCTATAAGTTGATATTTTAGATTTATCTTTAGCTTTTAAAGCATCATTATAATCTAAATTAATTTTATTTTTGAGTTCCATTTGATTTATCCACTGTATAGAAAAAATTCTTCAAAAGAACAAATTGTATTTTAAAATAAATATATTAGATCTGTTGCGAAAAAATACGTTTTATTGTATTAACCTTTAACTCATGAGTTGTAATTGAACAAAAAGCAAAAAGTAAACTTAAAAAAATTTTCACATTTATCATCGGGGGTTTTAGTTCTTGAAAATAAAACAATATTTAGAGGAATTGGTATTGGCTATCAAGGAACAGCTACCGGAGAAGTTTGCTTCAATACTTCTTTGACAGGTTACCAAGAAATTATATCGGACCCATCTTATGCAGGACAAATTATCAATTTTACTTTTCCACACATTGGAAATGTAGGTACAAACAAAGAAGATCACGAGTCAGATAAGATTTGGACAAAGGGAGTTATTTTCAATACAGAAATAACTAATCCTTCAAATTACAGATCGATAAAAAAACTCGATACTTGGTTAAAAAAAAATAAAATTGTAGGAATAACAGGACTAGATACTAGAAGCTTAACTAATTTTATTAGAGATAAAGGGGCTCCCAAAGGTACAATTTCTAATAACAATAAAGGTATTTTTAATTTAAAAAAATTAACTAATCATTCTATTAAATGGCCAGGATTAAATGGTCTTGATTTAGCAAAAATAGTTACAACTAAAAAACAATACATATGGAAAGGTTTTAAAACTTGGAAAAAAGAAAAAGGTTTTGAAAAAAACAAAAGAAAAAAATACAAGATTATTGCAATTGATTATGGAATTAAGAAAAATATTTTAAGATATTTTTCTAATTTTAATTGTGAAGTAATTGTAGTTCCTTGTAACCTTGAGGCTGAAGATATTATTAAATTGAAACCTGATGGAATTTTTTTATCAAATGGTCCAGGTGATCCTGCTGCGACTGGAAAATATGCAATAAATATAATTCAGAAATTAATTAAAACAAATATTCCAATTTTTGGCATATGTCTTGGACATCAATTGTTAGCTTTAGCACTTAAAGCAAAAACAAAAAAAATGAAATTGGGCCACAGAGGTGCAAATCATCCAGTAAAAAATCTAATTAATAATAAAGTAGAGATAACAAGTCAAAATCATGGATTTGAAGTAATTAAAGAAAGCTTACCAAAAAATGTCGGGATGACTCACAAATCTTTATTTGATAATTCTGTAGAAGGAATAAAATTAAAAAATAAACCAGTTTTTTCTGTTCAATATCACCCAGAGTCAAATCCTGGACCCCAAGATAGCCATTATTTATTTAATCAATTTATTAATGATGTAAAAAAAAATGCCAAAAAGAAAAGATATTAAAAAAATTTTAGTAGTAGGGGCTGGTCCAATAATTATTGGCCAAGCCTGTGAGTTTGATTATTCTGGTACTCAAGCATGCAAAGCATTAAAGGATGAAGGCTATAAAGTAATATTAATAAATTCAAACCCAGCAACAATTATGACTGACCCCGGTGTTGCAGATAAAACTTATGTGGAACCAATAACGTTAGATATTTTAGAAAAAATTATACTAAAAGAAAAACCTAATGCAATTTTGCCGACTATGGGTGGACAAACTGCTCTAAATTTAGCAATCCAAGCAGAAAAAATTGGATTGCTCAAAAAATATAAAATTGAACTAATTGGAGCAAATTCAAAAGCTATTTCTAATGCAGAAGATAGAAAAAAATTTAGAAAAAATATGAGTGATATTGGATTAAATCTTCCAAAATCAGAAATCGTTAACAACATTAAACAAATTAAGAAATGTTTAAGTAAAGTTGGATTACCAGCAATAATAAGGCCTGCATTTACTCTGGGTGGACTTGGAAGTGGTATAGCCAAAACTAAAAAAGATTTTTTGAAACGTGTTAAAGAAGGTCTTGATGCATCCCCAGTAAATCAAGTTTTAGTAGAAGAGTGTTTGGAAGGCTGGAAAGAATTCGAAATGGAAGTTGTTAGAGACAGAAAAGATAATTGTATAATTATATGCTCTATTGAAAATTTAGATCCTATGGGAATTCACACGGGAGACTCTATTACAATAGCTCCTGCTTTAACTCTTACGGATAAAGAATATCAGGACATGAGAAATGCTTCCATTGCATGCTTAAGAAAAATTGGGGTAGAGACTGGAGGCTCAAACGTTCAGTTTGCAATTAATCCAAAAAATGGCCGAATGGTGGTTATAGAAATGAATCCTAGAGTTTCTAGATCTTCAGCACTTGCATCAAAAGCAACTGGTTTTCCGATAGCAAAAGTTGCAGCAAAACTGGCTATTGGTTATACGCTTGATGAGTTAAAAAATGAAATTACTAAAGTTACTCCAGCATCTTTTGAGCCAACAATAGATTATGTTGTTACAAAAATTCCTAGATTTACTTTTGAAAAGTTTTCTAGTTCACCTGCAATATTAGGAACTTCAATGAAATCAGTTGGTGAAGCAATGGCAATTGGAAGAAACTTTAAGGAATCTCTTCAAAAAGCATTAATATCTTTGGAAATTGGTTTTTCAGGTTTGGATAGAATTTTTGATTTAAATAAACATGATATTGAAAAAAAACTTAAGATCAATATTCCAAATAAAATTTTATTGATTGCTGAAGCAATACGTAAAAAAATTAATTTAAAAAAAATTCACAAATTATCAAAAGTAGATCCTTGGTTCATAGAGCAAATTAAAGAGATTGTAGATGAAGAAAATAAAATCTCTAAAAAGGGCTTACCTAAAAACTTTAACGAATTTAATAGAATTAAATCAATTGGATTCTCTGATAAGAAATTGTCTCAATTAACTAATTTAAAAGAGAAAATTGTTAGAAGAAAAAGAGTTGCTTTAAAAGTTTTACCTGTATTTAAAAAAGTTGATACATGTGCTGCTGAGTTTAAATCTTTCACTCCTTACATGTACTCAACATATCAAAGAAATTTTTCATTAAATGCAGAATGTGAAGCCAATCCTTCTAAAAAAAATAAAATCATTATTTTAGGTGGTGGACCAAATAGAATAGGTCAAGGAATTGAATTTGATTATTGTTGTTGTCAGGCAAGTTACTCTTTAAAAGAAGCTGGGTTTGAAACAATTATGATCAATTGTAATCCAGAAACTGTTTCAACAGATTATGATACAAGTGACAGATTATACTTTGAGCCTTTAATTGAAGAATATGTACACAACATAATTTTAAAAGAAAAATCAAAAGGGAATTTAATAGGTATAATTGCTCAATTTGGTGGTCAAACTCCAATTAAATTAGCGAAATTTCTTCATGATAACTCTTTGCCAATTATAGGTACTCAATATTCATCGATTGATTTAGCTGAGGATAGAGACAGATTTAGAAAACTTTTAATTAAATTAAAATTAAAACAAGCTGATAGTGGAATAGCTAAAACATTTGATGAGGCTATAAAAATAGCATCTAATATTGGTTTGCCACTTGTTGTAAGACCTTCATATGTTTTGGGAGGCAGAGCTATGGAAATAGTTCATGAAAAAAATCAACTAAAAGATTTTGTTCAAGAGGCTTTTAAAGCTGCAGAAAATAATCCAATTTTAATTGATAGATTTATTAATAACG
Organism: uncultured Pelagibacteraceae bacterium; assembly: GCA_902510635.1. Classification (GTDB taxonomy): domain Bacteria; phylum Pseudomonadota; class Alphaproteobacteria; order Pelagibacterales; family Pelagibacteraceae; genus Pelagibacter. Next base: position 5,859 of record CABXCB010000031.1, on the reverse strand, counting down.
CTATGGAAGTGGATGTTGATGCAATATCAGATGGCAAAGATGTTTTTGTTGCAGGAGTTATGCAGCATATTGAAGAAGCTGGAATTCATTCAGGAGATTCGGCATGCTGCATACCTCCAGTTGCTATTAAGAAAGAATTAATAGATGAAATTAATAATCAAACTAAAAAATTAGCATTAGCATTGAAAGTAATAGGTTTTATGAACGTGCAGTTCGCAATTAAAAATGATGAAATTTATATTATTGAGGTTAATCCAAGAGCTAGTAGAACTGTGCCTTTTGTTTCTAAAGCAAAAGGAATTCCTCTAGCCAAAATTGCCTCAAGAATAATGGCAGGGGAAAAATTAAAAAAATTTAATTTAAAAAATAAAAATAAAAATATGTTTGCTGTTAAAGAAGCAGTTTTTCCATTCAATAAATTTCCAAACGTTGATGTTTTGTTAGGTCCAGAAATGAAATCAACAGGAGAGGTAATGGGAATAGATAAAGATTTTGGTTTAGCATATGCTAAAAGTCAAATTGCTTCACAAAATTCTCTACCAACTAAAGGACTGGCATTTATTTCTCTAAAAGATAGACATAAAAATGAAGGAGTAGATCTAGCAAAACAATTAGTAAAATTAGGTTTTACATTGTGTGGGACTGAAGGAACTGCAAATAGAATTATTAAAAATGGTATTAAATGTAAAAAAATAAATAAGGTTAGTGGGGGCTCTCCACACATAATTGATGTATTAAATTCAAAAAAAATTGCATTAGTAATTAATACTGGGGGTGGAAAACGTGCATACCGTATTCAAGACTCTACATCTTTAAGAAGATCAACTTTAATAAATAAAGTTCCTTATTGTACAAATATGTCAACTGCTTATGCTTTTTTAGAGGCTATTAAATCATTGAAAACAAAAAAAATAGAAGTCAAATCTTTACAAGAAATTTAACCTTCTACTTTCCAATCAGTTTTAAATTTAACATAATTTACTTGAAGGCATCGCCTTTCTTTAACAATTTCTTTTTTTTCCATTCCATGCCAAGTATTTGGACCACTTGAAAAAAAATATCCATAATTATCTCTATATGGAAGTGTTTTAACTTTTTTTAATTCATTATCATAAAAATCAGTTCCTAAATCCTCGCTTTCGTCAAACTTATTTACGAAAAGTAAGCATGAAATTAGCTTTTCTTTAATATCACAATGTGGTTTTAACCAAAAACCTTTGCGATCACATATAACTTCAACTCTAACATACGAATTAGATAAATCTTTTCCTATTAGGTTCGAAATTTTTTTGTAAGTTTTTTTATTTTGAAGTTCTTGAATAAAATTTGTTAAATTTGGAAATTTGTTGGCGTTTTCTTTTGTTATAAAACACCTAAATTTTAAAGCCTTTCCTCCATCAGAAATACCCTTTCTAAATTTTCCTTCACCTCCATCAATTGCTCTAGTTCCATCATAATTAAGATCATACTCGATTGGATTGGCAATATCTGCATTAACAATCTCGTTAATCTGTCCTTCAGTTAATGGTTCATTTAATTCCCAGTGAGTAAAAGGTTTCTCAAACTTTTTAGATTTTTTTTCAATTGATTTTAAAAATGACATTATGTTATTTGTTTTTTGATTTCTTCAGCTATTCTAGCTGTTTCGTTTAAACTTTTATAGTTCCAAATCTCAAGTCTTTCATTTAAATTTTTTGTTATATTTAATTTATTAAATAATTCTCTAAACGTTTTAAATCTTTGATCATTTTTTTTTGCTGGTATATCCGCAATATATAAAGGTTTTCCTGTGATAGCTGCTTCTGATATCATTGAAGTAGAGTCACAAGTTACAACAATATATTTTGCCAAAGATAGTCCAGAGAGATAAGCTTTTTTATCAATATTGGTAATTACAAGATTCTCTTTGCCGAATAATTCATCTACTAAATTTATCGTTCTCTTAGGAGTTCTCATTGATGGAATTACTATAGCTTGTAAATTATTAGTGCTCAAAATTTTTTTAATTTTATCAAAAATATTTATTAAATTTTTATCATTATAATCATAGTATTTATTAGGACCTCCTAAAACTAATAATAAATAATCTTTATTTTTTTCTAGTTTTTCTTCAAGATAACTATGATTATTCTTAATTTCCTCTAGGGTTAAATAGTGAATTGCTCCTTTTGATGTAATAACATTTTTTCCATTTAAACTGTCATGCTCTGGTGCAATTACGAAATCAAAATTACTTAGCGAAACTTTAGGATCTTGAACGTGAATATTAAAAATTTTTTTATTTGAATTTTTCTTCAAATAAATTGAGGGAATTACACTTTTTCTTCCACAGGAAATGATTATATCAAAATCTGGAGTATCAAATTTTTTAAAAACTATTTTTGAAATAGGAGTTAAATTTGGAGGAAATAATTTCCAGAAACTATTTAGTTCAACTTTGTGGTGAGTAAAATCAATATCCAAAGCTTTGGCTAAACCTTCAACTTGGCTTATCATGCCATGCATTCCTTCCGTCAATAATAACCCTTTTAATTTGCTCATTAATTACTATATAGCTTTGATATGAATCAAAATCCAACTAAACACACAAAAGTGTTAATAATTGGATCCGGACCAGCTGGATACACGGCTGCGGTTTATGCTGCAAGAGCAATGTTAAAACCTATTATGGTTTCTGGTATGGAGCCCGGAGGACAATTAACTACAACAACTGATGTTGAAAACTATCCTGGTTTTGCTGAAGTAATTCAAGGACCTTGGTTAATGGAACAAATGCGAGACCAAGCTAAAGCTGTTGGTACTGAAATGATTGAGGATCATATCTCTTCAGTAAATTTAAAATCAAAGCCATTTGAAGCCATTGGTGATGGTGGACAAAAATATACTGCGGACTCAATTATAATTTCAACTGGAGCTCAAGCACGATGGTTAAATATTGAGTCTGAACAAAAATTTAGAGGGTTTGGTGTGTCTGCTTGTGCAACATGTGATGGATTCTTCTTTAAAGATAAAACAGTTGCAGTTGTAGGAGGTGGAAATGCAGCAGTAGAAGAAGCGATGTTTCTTACAAAATTTGCATCAAAAGTTCAATTAATTCATAGAAGAGATTCATTAAGGGCTGAAAAAATGCTTCAAAGTAAATTAATGACTAACAAAAAAATTGAAATTATTTGGGATAGTGTTGTTGAAGAGGTTATTGGGGACAATGATCCTAAAAATGTTAAGGGATTAAAAATTAAAAATGTAAAAACGAATAAAGTTGATGAATTAAAAATTGATGGATTATTTATTGCAATTGGGCATGATCCTGCAACTCAACTATTTAAAGATCAATTGGATATGGATAAAGAAGGTTATTTAACAACAAAATCAGATTCAACAGAGACAAATATACCTGGTGTTTTTGCTGCAGGAGATGTTAAAGACAAAATATTTAGACAAGCTGTAACTGCTGCAGGAATGGGCTGTATGGCTGCTCTTGAAGCAGAGAAATTTTTATCTCACTAACTATGACTGAAAAAGTACTTTTAACAGGAATAAGTGGATGGATTGCAAAACATACTGCAATAGAGCTATTAAATTCAGGCTTTGAAGTTTTAGGAACAGTTAGAAACAGCAATTTAATTGAACAAACAAAAGAAACTTTAAGTAAATATGCTTCAATAGATAAATTATCATTCGTTGAACTAGATCTTTTAAAAGATGACGGATGGAATGAAGCAGCAAAGGGATGCAAATATATAATGCACGTTGCTTCTCCTTTTCCTATGAAAGTTTCAAATAATAGAGATAGTTTATTGCCAGTTGCTGTAGATGGAACTTTAAGAGTTTTAAATGCTGGTTTTAATGCTGGTGTAGATCAAATAATTAAAACTTCCTCTATCGTCGCAATGTTTAGAAAACCTAATAGAAGTAATCCTTATTCATTTGGAGAAAGTGATTGGACTGATGAAAATTGGATAGAAGGAGTAAATGATTATTTTTTATCAAAAACTAAAGCTGAAAGAATTGCTTGGGAGTTTATGGAAAGCAAAGGATTAAAAAATAAATTGACAGTAATTAATCCTGGTGGAGTATTTGGTGATGCATTGGATAAAAAAGGTGGTACATCAATCGAATATGTAAGACAATTTATGAAGGGTAAATTTCCAGGAGCACCTAAATTTGCAGTTTTAATTTCTGATGTAAAAGATATAGCCAAAGCACATGTTGCCTGCATTGGAAATAACAAAGTTGGTGGAAGAAGGTTAATTGTTGGTAAAGAAGTAAAAAAACTAGTTGAATTATCTCAATTGATGGCTGAAGCGATGCCTGAGTATGCAAAAAAACTACCAAAAAAAGAACTGCCAAATTTTATGGTTAAATTAATAAGTTATTTAGATTCAAGTGCTAAAACAATGATCCCTGACCTTGGAATAATAATGCAAACTGACACAACATATGCCGAAGAATTATTAGGTTTTAAATTTAAATCTGCAAAAGGTTGTATATCTGAGAATGCTAAATCAGTTGTAAGACTTGGTTTAGTTTAAACTTTCACAAAATGATTTTATTCTTTCCATTGCAACTTTTAATTTTTCCATTGAAGTTGCATATGAAATTCTGAAATATCCATCTAGACCAAAAGCAGATCCTTGAACAACTGCAACATTTACTTTATCAAGAAGTTTTTCAGCAAAGTCAGAATCTGTTTTTATTTTTGTTTTTTTTCCTAATAATTTTTTACAACTTGGAAACACATAAAAAGCTCCATTTGGAGTAAGACAACTAATTCCCTTAATGTTGTTTAAACTACTTACAACAAAGTCTCTTCTTTCTTTAAATGCATCTGATCTTTCTTTAATGAAGTCTTGTTTTCCATTTAAAGCCTCAGTTGCAGCTGCTTGACTAATAGATGATGGATTTGAAGTAGACTGAGATTGAATTTTTCTAATTGCTTTTATTATCTCTTTAGGTCCAGCTGCATACCCTATTCTCCATCCAGTCATTGCATAAGATTTGCTAACACCATTCATTGTTAATGTTCTTTCTTTAAGTTTAGAAATTTGAGCAATAGTAAAAAAATTGAAATTATCATATTTAATATGTTCATAAATATCATCACTTAAAATATGAACTTTTTTATTTTTTATTAAAACTTGTGCAAGATCTTGTATCTCATCTTTTGTATAACCCACTCCTGTTGGATTTGAAGGTGAGTTTAAAATTAACCATTTAGTTTTTTTCGAAATAGCTTTCTTAAGTTTTTTTGGAGTTAATTTAAATCCGTCTTCTTCAACACATTTAACAATTTTTGGTTTTCCTCCAGCCAATAAAACCATATCTGGATAAGAGACCCAATATGGAGCTGGTATTATAACTTCGTCACCTTTGTTTAATGTAGCCATGAAGGCATTATAAAGAACTTGTTTTCCACCTGTGCCAACTGTTATTTGATCTACTGAATAATTTAAATTATTCTCTCTTTTGAATTTATCCACTATTGCTTTTTTTAAAGTAGGCGTTCCATCTACAGCTGTATATTTTGTATCACCTTCTTTAATCGCATTAATTGCAGCATCTTTTATATTGTCAGGTGTATCAAAATCAGGTTCACCCGCCCCTAGTCCAATAACATCTTTACCAGCAGCTCTTAATTCTCTAGCTTTTTGAGTAACTGCTATTGTTGGAGATGGCTTTATTTTTTTTAAATTATCAGAGATTATGCTCATTGAATTATATTTTTATTCTACTAGTTTTATAGATAATGCAAAATACTTATCAAGATTTAATTACAGAGATACAGAACAAAAACCCTGGAATTTCTCCTAAGCTTGAGGGTGGTAAAAAGTTTGAGATAATAACTGACTTTAAACCAGC
>CABXCB010000030.1 GCA_902510635.1 uncultured Pelagibacteraceae bacterium | reverse complement strand
ATATCCTGACTTAATAAGTTTATCACATCCACCTAAATCAAAAAGATTAATAACAAAAATAAATCCTGAAACTGAACCTTTAGATATTTCAACTAGTTTTGCTGCAGCTTCAGCAGTTCCTCCAGTAGCAATTAAATCATCTATAATTAGAACAGAATCATTTTTTTCAATTGAATCTTTATGTATCTCTATAGTAGCGGTACCATACTCTAATTGAAAATCTATCGAATGAGTATCAGCTGGAAGCTTATTTTTTTTTCTTAACAGTATGAATGGTTTGTTAAGTATATAAGATACTGCTGAAGCAAAAACAAAACCTCTTGATTCAATAGCTGCAATTTTGTCTACTTTAAATTTTTTTGTTCTATCAACTATTTGGTCAATACATTCTTTAAAAGCTTTTTCATTTTTAATTAATGTTGTTATGTCTCTAAATAAAATTCCCTTTTTGGGATAATCTTGAATCGATCTAATATAATCTTTTAAATCCATAATAAATTACGATATATAAATAAATAAATTATTTTTTTGATATGGCAAACAATAAATTAGCAATAATTGGTGGAAGTGGTTTGTATGATGTTGAAGAATTCAAAGACAGAGAATTATTGGACCTAAATACGCCCTGGGGAAAGCCTTCTGATCAAATCTTAAAAACAAATTATAATAATAAAGAAGTTTATTTCTTACCTAGGCATGGAAGGGGTCATTATATTAATCCATCAAATATAAATTTTAGAGCTAATATTGATTCTTTGAAGCAATTAGGGGTTACAGACATCGTGTCAGTTTCAGCAGTTGGTTCTTTAAAAGAAGATTTACAACCAGGAAAGTTTGTAATAATTGATCAATTTATAGACAGAACATTTGCAAGAAATAAAACATTTTTTGATGATGAAATAGTTGCTCACGTCTCTATGGCTCATCCAACTTCAAACGGATTAATGAGTGCTTGTGAAGATGCAATAAAAAAGGAAAATATAGAGTATCAAAGAGGAGGAACTTATGTTGTTATGGAGGGGCCTCAGTTTTCAACATTAGCTGAGTCAAATTTATATAGATCATGGAAAGCAGATGTAATCGGTATGACTAATATGCCAGAAGCAAAATTAGCAAGAGAAGCTGAAATTAGATACGCTTCAGTTTCAATGGTAACTGATTATGATTGTTGGCACCCGGATCATGAAAATGTAGATGTTCAACAAGTTATTAAAGTTCTTCTAGGAAATGCAGCCAAAGCAAAAAATATGATTAAAAATTTAATTGAAAATTTTGAAAATCATATTGATCCAAAAGATCCTACTAATAATTGTTTAGATGTTGCAATAATTACAGCTCCTGAAAAAAGAACACAAAAAACAAAAGACAAGTTAAAAACAGTTGCAGGAAGGATTTTAAAGTAAATGAAAAAATATTTAATCAATTTAATAATCGTATTTTTATTTTCTAATCCTTTACACGCAGATAAATTACTTAAAAGCGGTTTTTTAAGTGGAGAATGGAAATTAGATACTAATTTTGAGGTAAAAGATCCAAAAAATAAAATTCTAGTAATTTTTAATCATGGTCAAGATGAGCATGACAAATCTTCAAAAAATTGTGTTTGGAAAAATGGTATTAGAAATATTGCATCATTATCTGGTGAAAAAATAAAAGGTAAGGAGATATTGGTTTATAATTTTTGTACCGACCATTTAGGGGGAGATGACTGGAAAAGACTTTGGAAAAATAAATTTGAATTTCCATATAATGGAATAACTAAATTAGATAAAAGAGTTAATGCAAATTTAGATTTAATTGAAAAATTCATAAAATTAGGAGTTCCAAATCATCAAATTTTTTTGGCCGGGCAATCCTGTGGAGGCTGGGCAACAATGATGTTGATTTCAAAGTATCCTGGAAAAGTTGCAGGAGGAATTACCACTCATCATGCCTGTTATGGTAAATTATCGAAAAAGTATAAAGTTAAAAAAAATGGCGTAGAAAAAGCTTTGGAAAATTTTAAAAAGAAAAGACCCGGACCAGCATTTTTAAGAGAAAATCAAATTAAAGATATTAGTAAAGCAAAAAATCTTCCTGTTTTAGTTTTTACTCATCCGAAAGATCCATATGATGGACTACTATCTGACTGGGTAGAAAAAATTTCAGGTGTTAAAAGAATAATAATAAGTGAAGATTACAAAATTAATAACAAAAATTGTAAAAGAATCGGAATAAACAATGGAAATAGATGGGATGAAGACATTAAAGATGCTCATTTGATGGCATTGGGAGATTGTTTTCAACATTATAATCTAACAATCCTAGATTTTATAGCATCGAGAATTTGATTTAAAAATGAAAATACAAGGAAAAGAATATCAAACAATTTGGTTTGAAAATAATAATGTTAAAATTATTGATCAGACAAAACTACCTCACAAATTTATAATTAAAGAACTTAGAACAGTAAAAGATGTGATTAATGCAATAAAAACTATGGAAGTTAGAGGGGCACCTTTAATTGGAGCAACCGCTGCTTATGGATTGGTTTTATCGATTATTGAAAATAATGATCAATCTTTTATAAAAAAATCTGCAGAAGATTTAATTAATTCAAGACCAACAGCAATAAATTTAAAATGGGCAGTTGAAAGAATGATAAATAAATTTTCAGGTATTAATAGTGATAAGATTTTAGAGATAGCATTAAATGAAGCAAAAGAAATTTGTGAGGAAGATGTTAAGTTTTGTGAAAATATTGGATTAAATGGTCTTAAAATAATTGAAGAAATTTATAATAAAAAAAAAGATACAGTAAATATTTTAACTCATTGTAATGCGGGATGGCTTGCAACAATTAACTGGGGAACTGCGACTTCTCCAATTTATCATGCTCATAAAAAAGGAATACCAGTTCACGTATGGGCTGACGAGACAAGACCAAGAAACCAAGGAGCAAATTTAACTTCTTATGAACTAAATGAGGAACAAATTCCAAATACTATTATTGCAGATAATACAGGAGGCATCTTAATGCAAAGAGGTCAAGTTGATATGTGTATTGTTGGAACAGATAGAACTTTAGCTAATGGCGATGTTTGTAATAAAATTGGAACATATTTAAAAGCATTGGCAGCGAAAGATAACAATGTTCCTTTTTATGTAGCATTACCTAGTTCAACAATTGATTGGGATATAAAAAATTATAAAGATATACCAATAGAAGAGAGGAATTCGGAAGAACTTTCTCATATAGAAGGTTTGGACGAAAACGGAAATGTAAAAAAAATCCAAATTTATCCAAAAAAAAGCAAATCAATGAATTTAGCTTTTGATGTAACACCTGCCAAATATGTTACAGGATTAATTACTGAAAAAGGAGTATGCGAAGCATCAGAAAAAGGACTAAAGGATTTATTTAAATGAAAAAAAAAAATTTAATAATATTAAGTATTTTTTTTTCTTTATTTATATTCGAAAAAACTTTTTCTAAAGCATTTTTTATAGGACAAATAATTAGTAAAGAAATTCAAATAAATAAGTCTTTTAAAATTAAACTTCCAGAAGGTGAGTGGGAGGTAGTAAGAGTATCATCAGATGGTTCATATGGCATAATTCAAAGAATTATTGGAATTGTAAGAGTTGAAAATAATGAAGTGATGGAAGCAATAGAAATTTATGAAGGTTTGCTTGCTGGAATCTATCAATCTGCTGTTAATGAAGCAGTATATGAAATGGTTTTTAAGAATAAATACGACGGTTGTTATCAAAGGCCTGAATATTATAATTTAGGATTATTTAAAAAAGGAAGTACGCATAATTGTATGATTATTTCTCACTGGGATGTTGAAAAAGAACTTAATAATCCAGATGACCCAGAATTAAGAGGCGTAGGAGCTCCATATAATAAATGGCTAAAAATAAATAATTATAAGTTTGCAACAATTTCACTTGCAAGTCTGCATTCTTATTTTTCACGATTAGTAGGAGGGAATTGGTATCAAATTCGCTATATTATGAATCCTAAATTGTTAAGTGCACCAGAAACTAAATACAAAAATGAGGAAAGCTCAGAATATCATAAATACAATATTAATGATTACCCTGAACATAAAAAAGTTATGGATAAATTTATTAAAATATCTTTTCAAAGACATCAAGAATTTGAAAAAGTTGTTAAAGCAAGAGGGTATCATAGGTTAAAATTTGAAGATTTAAAATAATGAAAAATTTAAAAGAAAGACAAGAAGTAATAGAGTATTCAATAAAACTAAACACTACAAACTTGTCTCCCTTAAGATCAGGCAATATTTCGGTTAGAAGTATAGAGAATGATGTTGAAGGTTTTTTTATTACCCCTTCGGGAAAAAAGTATGAAACATTAAAACCTGAAGATATAGTTTTTCTTTCATTAAGTGAAGATAAGGATTTCTTATCATGGTTTAATTCAGGAAAAAATCCTTCTTCTGAATGGAGATTTCATCAAGATATTTACAAACATAAAAGAACAGCTCATGCTATTGTTCATACGCATTCTCCTCACGCTACAGCTGTATCTGCACATGGTAAAGCAATTCCTGCCTTTCATTACATGATAGCTTTAGCTGGTGGTGACGATATAAAGTGTGCAGAATATGCAACTTTTGGAACAAGAGAACTTTCTCAAAATATTATAAATGCATTAGAAAAAAGAAAAGCATGTTTGATGTCAAATCACGGTCAGGTTGCTTTTGGATATAATTTGAAACAAGCATTTGAACTTGCACAAGAAGTAGAAAATATTTGCCAACAATATATTATTGCACTAAAATTAGGAGATCCTAAGATTCTTTCATTTGCAGAAATGGAAAAAATTTTGGATAAAGTAAAAAACTATAAAAGTGGATAGTAATATGATCAAAGTAGGGGAGCATGTTACCTTAGATATAATTGGTACAAAAAAAGAATATGAACCTTCTTTTTTTGAAAGCTTAGTTCATAAAATTGCAGATAAAGCAAAAGTAACAGTTTTAAATATTGCTAAGTATAAATTTGAACCGCAGGGTTTTACATTAGTAGCTTTATTAGCTGAAAGTCATATTAGTTTTCATACATATCCAGAAAAAGGAATAATAAGTTTTGATTTTTATACTTGTGGAACAGTTTCACCATCAATTGCATTGGATGTTATAAAAAAAGAAATAGACCATAAAAGAATAATCAAAAAAGAATTAAACAGAGATACAATTTCTTTTTATCACGATATTACAAGCACCAAAGGTTTAAAGAAAAATTATTTAGTAAAAGAAGTTTTAGAAGATTTTAAATCAAAAGTAGGTCAACATATTGAAATTCTTGATCTTGTTGAATATGGAAAATCACTATTTATAGATAATGATTTACAAGTAGCAGAAAGTGATGAACATATTTATAGTGGAACTTTTGTTAACTCAGCATTAAAACTTAATAAAAGCAAAGATAGAGCGGCAATTATTGGAGGTGGAGATGGTGGAGTTGCAAGAGAATGTATTTCAAAAGGATTTGGATTTATTGATTGGTATGAATTAGACCCTGAAGTTGTTGAGGTTTGTAAAAAACATATTGGATCTATTGGAAAAAACGCAACTGAGAAAAATTCTGTAAAATGTGTTTGGGGAGATGCTTTTGAAAGTATAAAAAAAGTAGAAGATGACAGTTATGATAAAATATTTATTGATTTAAATGATGATCAGTTTTGTATAGATCTTGCAGCAAAAAATATGGATTCACTGGTAAGAATTCTTAAGCCAGATGGTGTTATTACAGCACAAGTTGGAAGCCAAGACAAAAAACCAAAACAAGTAGATAATTGGTTAAATGTATTTAACAAAAATTTTGGTAATGCTACCCTAGATAGAGTTTATATCCCAAGCTTTGATAGTTCTTGGAATTTTTACTCATCAATTAACCATTAATTTTATCTTTTTAAATCTCAGATTTTGTGGAATAATGTCTTTTAATTAATATTAATTACAGGGGAAAATAATGAAATTGAAAAAAATTGTACTAAGTATATTTGCTTCTTTATTTCTTTTTAGCTCAACCCTATCTGCAGACACTATTAGAATTGCTACAGAGGGCGCATACCCTCCATGGAATTCTAAATCTGAAGATGGAAAGCTAGTAGGATTTGAAGTTGAACTTGCAAATTGGTTGTGCATTTATATGAAAAGAGACTGCACGATCGTTGAACAAGATTGGGATGGAATGATTCCTGCGCTAAAAATGAAAAAATATGATGCTATCATGGCAGGAATGTCTATTACAGATGAAAGAAAAAAAGTAATAACTTTTTCTCAAGGTTATGCTGATGAAGTTGCATCTCTTGCAGTAATGAAAGGATCAGATCTAGAAGGAATGGACACTCCAGAAGGTATCAATTTATCTTTGGGTGGAAAAGATGTAAAGAAAGCACTTAAAACTTTAACATCAGCTCTAGCCGGTAAAACTGTTTGCACACAAACTGGAACTATTCATCAAAACTTCTTACAATCAGGCGATGTAGGATCAGTAGATGTTAGAACTTACAAAACTCAAGATGAAGTTAATTTAGATTTAACAGCAGGCAGATGTGATGCAGCTTTAGCTGCAGCTGTTGCATTTACAGATTATGCTGAAAAATCTGGAAAAGATGTTGTTTTAGTTGGACCAACTTTTTCTGGTGGACACTTTGGAAACGGAGTTGGCGTTGGTTTAAGACAAGAAGATACAAAATTACTTAAAGCTTTCAATAAAGCAATTGATCAAGCAAGAAAAGCAGGAAAAATTAGCGAGCTTGCTGTTAAGTGGTTTGGTTTTGACGCATCAATGTAAATTTAAAATTTAAAAGGCGGTTAATTATAACCGCCTTTTACTCATGGAAATATTATCATTCGGAGATAAGGGTTGGGGCGATGAGCTTTTTATAGCCACACTCATGACAATTGCTGTTGCAATTACAGCAATGATAATTGGTTTTTTGTTTGCATTAATATTTACACCATTAAAATTATCTCAAAACAAATTTTTAAATTTAATATCTAATACCTACACAACAATTATTAGAGGAGTTCCTGAGCTTTTAGTAATTTATCTTTTTTTCTTTGGTGGAAGTGGAGCAATAATGTTTGTTGCACGGATTTTTGGTTATAATGATTATATCGAAATAAATGCATTTTTAACTGGTGCTTTTTCAATAGGAATCATTTCAGGAGCTTATTCAACAGAAGTATTTAGAGGAGCCATTCAATCAATAGATAAAGGACAGTTTGAAGCCTGTAATGTTCTAGGTTTAAAAAAATATATATATTTTTTTAAAGTAATTATGCCTCAAATGTTGAGACTTGCGATACCTAATTTAAGTAATGTTTGGCAAATAACTTTAAAAGATACATCTTTAATTTCAGTTACTGGGCTAGTTGAGATTATGAGACAGTCTTATATTGCAGCGGGATCAACCAGAGATCCGCTTTTATTTTATTCAGTTGCTGCAGTTTTATATTTAATGCTGACTTATTTAAGCATGAAATTGATAAACAAATTAGAACAAAACTATAGTAGAGGATATTGATGGATTTAGAATTAATAATAACAAGTTTTCCTAAACTACTTAGCGCAACAATAGTAACTTTAAAACTTTTATCTGCATCATTATTATTTGGTTTATTTTTAGGATTATTTTTTGCAATTTTAAGACTAAATAAAAATAAATTAATAAGTGGTTTTGCATATGGATATTCATATGTGTTTAGAGGGACACCACTTTTAGTTCAAATATTTATTATTTATTTTGGTCTTGGACAAATTGAATATCTAAGATCAACTTTTTTATGGGTGGTTTTAAAAGAACCTTATTGGTGTGCAATTATAGCATTTTCATTAAACACTGGCGCGTATACATCTGAAATATTAAGATCGGCGTTTGAAACCATAAAACCAGGTATAATTGAGGCTGGCAAAAGTTTAGGATTAAATGAAAAATTTATTTTTACAAAAATTCAAATTCCAATAGCGATTAAGCAGTCTTTACCTGCTTATGGTAACGAAATAATACTAATGCTTAAAGGAACTTCATTGGCCAGCACCGTAACACTTTTAGATATAACGGGGGTTGCCAAATTTATAATTTCCACAACATTTAGACCTATTGAAGTATTTATAGTTGCTGGGAGTATCTATTTATTTATTACTTTTTTAGTTCATAACTTAATAAAATATTTAGAAAAAAAATACAGATATCAATAATTAGTATATTCTTTAATTTCTTTAATCTTTGAGCCAGTATGATTGTTAATTTCTAGTTTAATTTTTGCCCTATTATCATTTAAAAAGTGAACATCTCTAGATAGTTTAATGAATTTTTCTCCAAAATCTTTATTTTTTTCACACAGTCTTTTATCATCTTCTATAATCCATAATTTAGAATTAATTTCTTTAAGTGAATTAAAAAGATTTTTTAAAATTTCATCAGTTTTGATATTTTTATCCAATTCTTCTTTTAAAACATTATATTCATCTTTAATAAATTGAAGGCTTTCCATATCTTTAATTTTTTCTTGCTTTATTTCTAAAATAGAAATCTTATCTAAAAGCTCACCAACTGATACCTCAACTAGAATTTTATTCATAAAATTTTATAGTGTGTTAAGTTGTTAAAAATATGTCTAATATTTTAATAATAAAACACGGTTCTTTAGGAGATATAGCCCAAGCTTGTGGTGCAATTCAAGATATATCTGAAAATCATAATAACGATCAAATATACTTGATGACTACAAAGCCATACTTTGATTTATTTAAAAAAAATCCTTATTTAACAGATGTAATATTGGACAAGAGACTGCCTAGATTTAATATTATTTATCTTTACTTTTTAATGAGAAAAATAAAAAAGCTAAATATTTCCAAAGTTTACGATTTACAAAATTCTTCACGAACAAGCTTCTATAAAAAAATTTTATTTCCAAATTCAAATTTTAATATTTGGTCGTCATCTGAAACAACACTTCCAAAAGATAAAGCAAAGGAAGAATTTGATAAAAAATCTGTTCTGGAGAGATTTAATCATCAATTACATACTTCAAAAATAAATACCAAACATACATTACTTCCTGATTTTTCTTGGAGTTGTACAGATATATCTAAAATAAAGTCAGAATATAAATTAGAAAAATATATTGCTTTATTTCCATTTTGCTCACCACATCTTACTCAAAAAAAATGGCCTTACTACAATGAGCTAATTGAAAAAATAAAAAATAAATATAATGATCAGTTCAAAATTGTAGTGGCACCAGGCCCAGATGAAATTAATAATGCAAAAGAAATTAATGCAACATGTGTTTTGGATAATGGTAAAGCTTTAGATATCTCTCAACTTTCATCATTAATTAAAGATAGTGCATTTGTTATAGCAAATGATACAGGACCTGCACATATGGCAGCACATTTAGGAGTTAAAGGATTAACTTTATTTGGATCTCATACAACAGCTTATAAAGTAAGTATCGAAAGAGAAAATTTTAAAGCAATTCAAGTTGATGATTTAGCAAAATTATCTACAGAAAAAGTTTTAGAAAAAATTAATTTAAATTAAATATAAATTTTATCTGCTAATCCGTAGCAAAGAATTGCGCTTAAAACTGTAAGTACACCAGGAGCTATTATACCCTCCTTAGAAGTTTTTTCATTTGTACCTAAATTTCCTTTTTGATGAGACCAAATAGCAAAAACAAAAGCACAAGCATTCTGTAAAAATATTAAATTAAAGAAAGCCCATGTATTTTGTAATCCATCAGCTCTTATAAAGCCCACATAGATTGCCATTAAAACGGAACCAACAAATATAGATCCAAAAAACCTCGTCATGATTGCTGAACCATCTCCCATACCGTATTGGTCAACAAATGCTTTAGTTGTGAACAAGCATCTAAATGCAT
>CABXCB010000029.1 GCA_902510635.1 uncultured Pelagibacteraceae bacterium | reverse complement strand
ATTAATGAAATGAAAGAGCTACCATTGATTGTTGCACAAACAGAAGTAGGAAAAACAGTAGAAGTAAAAGTTTGGAGAAATAAAAGAGAAATAGTAAAAAAAATTACCCTTGGCAGATTAGAAACTTCTGAAGATTTTAATATAAAAAAAGCTGAAGGACCTAAATTAACTATCATAGAAGGTTTAAAAATAACTGTAAGAACTTTATCAAAACAAGATATTGAAACTAGAAATTTACCAAAAGATACGTCTGGGGCAGTAATTGTTAAAATAGAAAATGATAGCCCAATAAATTACTTAAATGTAAATAATATAATTATTGAAGCGCAGAAAAAGAAAATAAAAACAGTTGGTGATCTTAAAAATATAGTTAATTCTGCTATAAGAAGTACTGACAAAACAATAATGATAGCCATTTATAATAATCAAAGCCAAAAAAGATATATTGGTGTTAAGTTAGATTAACTAATGGACCTTAAGTCCAAAATCATTTTAATTGCAGGACCAACGGCATGTGGAAAATCAAATTTTGCATTAAAATTATCAAAAAAAATTAAAGGAGAAATTGTTAATGCTGATAGTATGCAAGTTTATAAGCAACTTCAAATTTTAACTGCAAGACCACAAAAAAAAGATCTAAAAAAAATAAAACATCACCTATATGGTTTTTGCGATGTAAGAAAAAATTATTCAACTGGAGAATGGTTAAAGCTTTTATTAAAAAAGATTAAAGATATTCGAAAAAGAAAGAAGGTTCCCATTATAGTTGGAGGTACAGGCTTATATTTTAAAGCTCTTACTGACGGTTTGGTTAAAATACCCGATATTCCAATCCATGTAAGAAATAAAATAAGATCGATGCAAACAAAATTAGGCCAAAAAAAATTCTATAATAGATTATTAAAACTTGATCCCTTAATAAAAAATATAATTGAAAAAAATGATGTTCAAAGATCTATCAGAGCTTATGAAATTAAAAATTATACAAAAATATCGATTATAAAATGGTTTAAAAAAACAAAAAAGTACATTTCTTCGGATGAATTTATTAAAATTTATATTGATTACCCAAGAGAGAGCTTGATAAAAAGAATCAATTTGAGGGTAGACGATATGTTTGCAGAAGGAGCCATTGAGGAGGTTCGACGATTTAATAAACTTAAGGTAAAAAAAGAAAATAGTTCAAATAAGGTTATTGGAATTAAAGAAATCTCAAATTTTTTAAATAAATACTGTTCTCTTGATCAGACCAAGGAGTTAATTGCTATTAAAACAAGGCAATATGCCAAGCGACAAACGACATGGGCTAGAGGGCAAATGGGATCTTGGCAAAAAATTAATCCTAAAAATTTAGGTCTTGCTTTAAAAAAATTAAAATAATCACGTCTTAAACTTGACCTATTAGCACAACTTCAGCTAGATTGGCTAAATGTCAAAATTGTTTTCAGGAGCTGAAATTGTATTCAAGTGCTTGGAAGACCAAGATGTAGAATTTATTTTTGGTTATCCTGGTGGTGCTGTACTTCCTATTTATGATGAATTAAAAAATTTTAATTTTTTAAAGCACATTTTAGTTCGTCACGAGCAAGGTGCTGGACACGCTGCTGAAGGATATGCTAGATCTTCTGGAAAGCCAGGAGTTCTTTTAGTTACTTCAGGCCCTGGAGCCACTAATGCTGTAACTGCTTTAACAGACGCTTATATGGATTCAGTTCCATTGGTTTGTATTTCTGGACAAGTTCCTACACACTTGATAGGAACTGATGCCTTTCAAGAATGTGACACGACAGGAATAACAAGACCGTGTACAAAACATAATTGGTTAGTTAAAGATGTAAAAGATTTAGAAAAAACGATTCATAAAGCATTTGAAGTTGCGACAACAGGAAGACCCGGGCCAGTTTTGGTTGACATTCCAAAAGATGTTCAGTTTCAAAAAACAAATTATAAAAAATTTAAAAGTCAAAAAAAAACAAACGGCAAAATACATAATCATTTTTCACAAAAGGATATTGATGAATTGATTAAGTTAATGAGTAAAGCTTCTAAGCCAATTTTTTATACTGGTGGTGGAGTTATAAATTCAGGTCCAAAAGCAAGTGAGCTTTTAAGAGAATTAGTTAATACAACTGGTTTTCCTATTACATCTACATTACAAGGATTAGGATCTTTTCCTGGTGAAGACGTTCAATTTTTGGGTATGCTTGGTATGCATGGGTCTTATGAGGCAAACAATGCCATGCATGACTGTGATTTAATGATAAATATTGGTGCAAGGTTTGATGATCGAATTACTGGAAAGATAGATGAATTTTCGCCTAAATCAAAAAAAGTTCACATTGATATAGACCCATCTTCAATAAATAAAAATGTTAAAGTAGATTTACCAATAGTAGGAGATGTTGCAAAAGTTATTACCACTATATTAAAAACTATAAAAAAAGAAAAACCTAATTTTTCAAAATCAAATAAACAAAAAATTTCTAAATGGTGGGAAACAATTCAAAAATGGAGATCAATTAATTCTTTTGACTTTGTGAATAGTGACAAAACTATAAAACCTCAATATGCAATTCAAAGACTTTATGAATTAACTAAAAATAAAGATACCTATATCACAACTGAAGTAGGACAGCATCAAATGTGGGCAGCACAACACTACAAATTTGATAAACCAAATCGTTGGATGACTTCAGGAGGATTAGGTACAATGGGATATGGCTTGCCAGCAGCTGTTGGAGTACAAGTTGCTCATCCAAATAAATTAGTGGTTGATATAGCAGGCGAAGCATCTGTGTTAATGACTATGCAAGAAATGTCTACAGCGGTACAATACAGTCTCCCTATTAAAATATTTATTTTAAATAATGAATACATGGGAATGGTTAGACAATGGCAAGAACTATTGCATGATAAAAATTATTCTGAAAGCTACACAGCAGCACTACCAGATTTTGTAAAACTTGCAGAGGCTTATGGTTGTGTTGGAATTAGAGCCCAAACTCCAGAAGAATTAGATGATAAAATAATAGAAATGATAAATACTGATAGACCAGTAATATTTGATTGTAGAGTGGATAAAATGGAAAACTGTTTTCCAATGATACCTTCAGGAAAGCCACACAATCAAATGCTTTTAGGTCCAAAAGATCAGAAAGAAAACAAAATTACAGGGAAAGGTAAGACTTTAGTTTAATGTCAAAATCAAAATCAGCATATAGTATCCCTGGTAAGCAGGGAAAATTAGGTACTCACATTATTGTTGTTTGGGTTGATAATGAAACGGGAGTATTAGCAAGAGTTGTAGGATTATTTTCAGGTAGAGGGTATAATATTGAATCTTTAGCTGTTGCTGAAATTGATCCAAAACTAAATATATCTAGGATTACAATTGTAACTACAGGATCACCACAAGTTATAGAACAGATTAAGCTTCAATTAAAAAAACTTGTTCCCGTACATAAAGTTGCTGATTTTAAAAGAGAAGATAAAAAAGTTATATTTAAAGAAATGGCTTTATTTAAAATTGTAGGAAACAAATCAAAAAAAATAAAAGCTTTAAAAGCTTGCAAAAAGTATAATCCTATAATATTGGACAAAACAAATAAATCTTATGTTATACAAATAACAGCTTTAAGAAGAGAGATAGATCTAATGTCAAAAAATTTGAAAAAATTCGGCCTATTAAGTATTTCACGAACGGGAGCTGTTGCGATGACAAGAGGCTCTGAGGTATTTAAATAAATTAAAGGAGAAATATATGAAGATGTTTTATGAAAAAGATACTGATGTAAATTTAATTAAAAATAAAAAGATAGCAATCTTTGGATATGGTAGCCAAGGTCATGCTCATGCTCTTAATCTTAAAGATAGTGGAGTTAAAGAAGTAATAGTAGCTTTAAGAGATGGATCAGTCAGTAAAGCTAAAGCAGAATCCAAAGGATTAAAAGTTATGAATTTATCTGATGCAGCAGAATGGGCTGATGTAGTTATGATTTTAACCCCAGATGAACTTCAAGCAGAAATATATAAAAATCATATTGAACAACGTGTAAAAGAAGGAACTTCAATTGCTTTTGCACATGGATTAAATATTCATTATGATTTAATCAGTGCAAGAAAAGATTTAGATGTGTTTATGGTTGCTCCCAAAGGTCCTGGACATTTAGTTAGAAGTGAATTTGAAAAAGGTGGTGGAGTGCCATGTTTATTTGCAGTACATCAAAATGGATCAGGTAAAGCTAGAGATTTGGCTATGTCGTATGCTTCAGCAGTTGGTGGGGGAAGATCAGGAATTATCGAAACTACGTTTAAGGATGAGGTTGAAACAGATTTGTTTGGAGAACAAACAGTTCTTTGTGGTGGCTTAGTTGAACTAATTAAAAATGGATATGAAACTTTAGTAGAGGCAGGATATGAACCTGAAATGGCATACTTTGAAACAGTTCATGAAGTGAAATTAATTGTCGATTTAATTTATGAAGGTGGAATTGCTAATATGAATTACTCAATTTCTAATACTGCTGAGTATGGTGAGTATGTAACAGGTCCTAAAATTATTAATAAAGAAGAAACAAAAAAAAGAATGAAAGAAGTTTTAGTAGATATTCAGTCAGGTAAGTTCACTAAAGATTGGATGAATGAATGTAAAAATGGTCAAAAAAACTTTTTAAAAACTAGAGAAAAATTAGCCGAACACCCGGTTGAAAAAGTTGGAGCAGGACTTAGGGCTCTTATGCCGTGGATAGCCAAGAAGAAGTTAATAGATAGCGATAAAAATTAGTTATTATTTAAAAAAATCTATTTTATTTTGCAATCTGGGCGAGAGAATGTATTATGCCTTTGCTTTAAAATAATAAAATGACCGACAAAAACAGAGTATATATTTTTGATACTACAATGCGCGATGGTGAACAATCGCCAGGTGCATCAATGAGTTTGGAAGAAAAATTGCAAATTTCAAGAGTATTTGATGAACTTGGAGTTGATATTATTGAAGCAGGATTTCCAATTGCATCTCCAGGTGACTTTGAAGCTGTAAGTGAAGTAAGTAAAATTTTAAAAAACTCTATTCCTGCTGGTCTTTCAAGACATTCAAAAAAAGATATAGACAGGTGTTACGAGGCCCTTAAACATGCCCCAAGATTTAGAATTCACACATTTATATCAACTAGCCCATTACATATGAAACATAAACTAAATAAATCTCCTGAAGAAGTTTACGATTCAATTAAAGAGCATGTTACTTATGCAAGAAAATTTACTGATGATGTTGAGTGGTCATGTGAAGACGGAACAAGAACAGACATGGACTACATGTGTAAAACTGTTGAATTAGCAATTAGTTGTGGTGCAAAAACTATAAATATTCCTGATACTGTTGGTTATACAGTACCATCAGAATTTACAAAAATTATTCAAACTTTATTAAACAAAGTTCCAAATATAGATAAAGCAATTTTGTCTACACATTGTCATAATGATTTGGGTTTAGCTGTTGCAAATTCATTAGCAGGTGTCCAGGCTGGTGCAAGACAAATAGAATGTACTATAAATGGAATAGGAGAGAGAGCAGGAAATGCTGCACTAGAAGAAGTTGTAATGGCAATGAAAACAAGACCTGATTTAATGCCATACGAAACAGGAATTAACACAACTCTATTAAGCAAAGCTTCAAAAATTGTTTCAAATGCAACAGGATTTCCAGTCCAATACAATAAAGCAATAGTTGGAAAAAATGCTTTCGCGCATGAGTCCGGTATTCACCAAGATGGAATGTTAAAAAATAGGCAAACTTATGAAATTATGACTCCAGAGAGTGTTGGAGTAAAACAAACATCTTTAGTGATGGGTAAACACTCTGGAAGACATGCTTTTAAAGATAAGCTAGTTAGCCTAGGTTATGTAGACGTTACAGATGATGTAATAGAAAATGCATTTGGTAAATTTAAAGTTTTAGCAGATAAGAAAAAACATGTTTATGACGAAGATATAATCGCACTAGTTGATGATAGTTTAATAATAGATAATAAAGTTAATGCAATTAACCTAAAATCATTAAAAGTATATGCTGGAACAGGAGAACCACAAAAAGCTGAAATGACATTAGACGTTTTTGGTGAAGTCAAAAAAGCATCCGAGACTGGAGATGGCCCTGTAGATGCAATATTTAAATGTATAAAAAAACTTTATCCTCATGATGTAAACTTACAGTTATATCAAGTTCATGCCGTGACAGAAGGAACCGATGCTCAAGCAACTGTTAGTGTTCGAATTGAGGAAAATGGAAAAACAACTGTTGGTCAAGCAGCAGATACTGATACATTAGTTGCATCAGCCAATGCATATATAAATGCATTAAATAAGATGATTATTAAAAGAGATAAAACAGCACCCGGATATTCTCCGGAGCCAAAAAAAGAAGAAAAGGTGAAAGGAATATAAATGGGATTATTTAACAAAGTATCAAAAATTTGGTCACAAGATATGGCAATCGACTTAGGAACTGCAAATACACTTGTAGTATTAAAAGGACAAGGAGTAGTTTTAAACGAACCCTCAGTTGTTGCAGTTGTTGATAGCAAAGGAAAAAAATCAGTACTAGCGGTTGGAGATGAAGCAAAAACAATGCTTGGAAGAACTCCTGGAAACATTCAAGCAATAAGGCCTTTACGAGATGGTGTCATTGCAGATTTTATTGTTACTGAGGAAATGATCAAACATTTTATAAAAAAAGTTCACAAAAGAAGTACTTTTGCAAATCCAAGAATTTTAATTTGTGTTCCAACAGGATCAACACCAGTTGAAAGAAAAGCTATTCAAGATAGTGCACTTGCAGCAGGCGCAAGAAGAGTTCAGTTGATTGAAGAACCAATAGCAGCAGCTATTGGTGCAGGATTACCTATTTCAGAAGCAACAGGATCCATGGTAGTTGATATAGGTGGTGGAACAACAGAAATAGCTGTTATGTCATTAGGTGGAGTTGTTTACTCAAATTCATTAAGAGTTGCTGGAGATGCTATGGACCATTCATTGCAAAACTTTATGAGAAAAGAGTACAATCTATTAATTGGAGATAGCACATCTGAAAAAATAAAAAAAGAAATTGGAACTGCAATACCTACAAATAACAATAAGTATCCAGTTAAAGGTAGAGATATTCGTTCAGGAACTCCTAAAGAAGTCAACATAACCGAAGAAGACACATCGGAAGCTCTAAACCCGATATTAAAAGAGATGATTAATGGAATTAAAGATGCTTTAGAAAACACACCTCCAGAATTATCAGCAGATCTAGTTGATATGGGTCTTACGTTAACGGGAGGTGGAGCATTGTTAAAAAATATTGATAAAAGATTTTCTAAAGAAACAGGGCTACCCGTTCACATAGCTGATGATCCACTAGCATGTGTTGCGATAGGAACTGGTAAAGCTTTAGATCAAGAGGAGACTTTTTCAAGTATATTATCAGAGTATTAAAAAATTATGGCAGCGAGTAGAGATGACTTTATAATAGCTATTCGTTCAGCTTTTCTTAAGAAAGGCAATAAACAAAGATTTTCTTTAATTGGATTAATTTTTTTTTCAATAGGATTATTAATTTTAAGTAAAATTAATCTTCCTATCACTAATTATCTTAATATTGCTTTAAACGAAATAGTTTATAGATCTTCATTTATTATATCTATACCTGAAAAAAAAATTCAAAATTTTTCTAATACAATTAATAATCACTACAGTGTTTATAATGACTATTTGATAGTTAAAGAAAATTTAAAAATACTTCAATCTAAAAAGTATGAAACACAATTTCTTGAAGAAGAAAACAAAAGATTAAAAAAAACAATTAACGAATATATTTATAACTCTGAAGAACTAGTTGCTAAAGTTTTAATTGATAAAAACAGTCCTTTTTTAAAATCGATAATTGTGAACAAAGGCTCCAAAGACAATATTAAGCTTGGAATGGCCGTGTTAGATGGAACTTATCTGGTAGGTAAAATTGTTGAGGTTAACTATTCTACTTCTAGAGCACTACTTGTTTCTGATTTAAATAGTAAAATTCCAGTTGGAATAGAGCCTGGTAATATTCAATCTATTTTATCAGGAACAGGAAAACAAAATGGAAAAATAGAATACTTAGAAACTGACATAATAATTCAGGATAAAAGCATTATTTATACTTCAGGATCTGGGGGACTGTTTAAACCAGGAATTCCAATTGGAATTTATCTTAAAGAAACAGAAGAAAATTATGAAATAGTAAACTTTTTTTCTAAATTATCCCAATTAACTTTTGTTAAGTTAGTATCATTTGAAGAGGAAAACAATTAATGAGTTCAAAGTTTATAAATACTATCGGAAATACTTTTCTTTTATATCTACCTTTATTGCTTTTATTTATATCTGTATTTAATGAGTTTGATTTTAATTATTTAAATTATAAATATTTCTCATTTAATTTTCCTTTTATATTAATTTTTTATTGGAGTTTAAAAAGAATAGAAACGCTTGGTTATGGATTTATTTTTATTGCAGGAATGTTTAACGATGCAGTTTTGGGATTTCCAATTGGAATTAGTAGTTTAACATATCTAATTATTTGTGGATTTGCAGCTTATCTTAGAAATATTACTTTAAGACCAAGCTTAACAAAAGATTGGTTATATTTTTTATTTACAATTTCAGTTGCAAATTCAATTAATTATTTTTTACTAATTTTATTTTTTTCAATTGATGTTAATTATTATGAAATACTAGGTAATATTATATTTACATTTTTATTTTATTACATTTTTGCAAATATTTTTGACATTTATCGTAAAATTCTTTTAAGGATAAAAGTATGATTGGTAGTGGAGAAGATTCAGGCTTTAAAAAATCAAATACTATTAACAGGAGAATGTTTATATTTGCTGCCGCTAAAGCTGTAGTATTTTTTGGAATAGTAGGAAGATTATTTTCTCTTCAAATCAGCGAAAATAAAAAATATTTAACTTTATCAGATAAAAATAGATTAAGAGAAGCAAGACTCCCACCCATAAGAGGAGAGTTCGTGGATTATTTTGGTAATAGGATTGCTAAGAATCTTACTGTCTATCAATTACATGTTGTGCCAGAGCAAGTAGAAGATTTTAAAAGTTTAATTGTTAGATTAAAAGATATTTTAAATCTAAGTAACAATCATCTACAAGAGTTAATTAAAAAAAAAAACAAACAAAAGCCATGGGAAACTTTAATTGTATCTGAAAATTTGACGTGGGATGAGTTTTCAAAAATTAACTTTTATCTTCATGAATTATCTGGTGCACGACCTGTCTTAACAGTTGGTAGAAACTATCCATATAGTGAAACTTATACACATATTTTAGGATATGTTTCTGAAGCAAGTATTGAGGATCTGGTTAGCAATGAAACAATTAAAGAAAGAAATGTACCAGGACTAAGAGTAGGTAAAACAGGACTGGAAAAAGCATTAGAGAATGAATTAATAGGCACAAATGGAGTTCAAAGATTTGAAGTGAACGTTTATGGAAAAAGAATTAATCAAATAGATTTTAAGGAAGGTGAAAAAGGAAAAACAATAAAACTTACAATTGATACAGAAATCCAAAAATATACCCAAGAACTTTTAAATGAAAGGGCTGGATCAATTTCTATTATGGATATTTATACAGGAGAAATAATTGCTATGAACTCATCACCATCTTTTGATCCAAACTTATTTTTATATGGGATTGAAAAAAATAAGTGGAACGAAATTAAAAAAAATCCATTAAAACCTTTGTTAAATAAAACTGTTTCTGGCTTATATTCCCCAGGCTCTACAATTAAGCCTTTGGTAGCTCTTTCTGCTCTTGAAAATGATGTTATTACCACAAATCTAAAAGTTAACTGTAGAGGACATAAACACCCATTAGAATTATATGGAATGAAGTATCACTGTTGGAAAAAACAAGGTCACGGATATATGTCTCTCAAAAATGCAATAAAGCAATCTTGCGATACTTATTTTTATGAAGCAGCAAGGCTATTAGGTGTAGATAGATTAAACGAAACAGCAAAAAAATTTGGTTTGGGAAATGTTGTTTTAGGAGAATATTTTAATGAAAAAAAAGGCGTTGTTCCTTCAACAAAATGGAAAAAAGAAGCCATTGGTCAAAATTGGTATCTAGGAGAGACTTTAATAAATGGTATTGGTCAGGGCTATATTCAGACCACACCT
>CABXCB010000028.1 GCA_902510635.1 uncultured Pelagibacteraceae bacterium | reverse complement strand
ATTATTGGATTTATAATTCTTTAAACTAATGAGATCTTTAAGCGAAATAGACACAACATCAAAAAGAGCTACAAGAGGTGCTGGTTTTCCTTGGGGCATTGCCGAAGAAGTGGGAAAGAATATGAGATTGTTAGAGTTATTTGGTTTATCAGGAATAAAAAATTTAAATAAGTTTTTAAAAGTTTATAAAAAAAAACAGTTTCAAAAAATTTCATTAATCTCTGATATCACTGAAGCTAATAAAGACCCCTTTTGTCCAATAATTTTAGGAACAAGTTTTATTGATCAAGTAAAGCTATTAGAGAAAAAAAAAAATATTCAAATTTCAAATGTAGCATTTCCATTATTATTTTTGCCATTTGTTAGTAGAGCATCAGAAATTATAGGAAAAAAAATATTTTTAAAAATAGAAGAAAAAGAATTTTTATTAAACCTAAACCTATCAATTTATTCAAATTATCTAAAAAATGAAATTTTAGAAAGTTGTAATATAATTAATATTAGTTTTATAGAAAATAATAATTCGTTTAACGATGGTGAGTGGAATGAACTTTATAAGTTATCAGAAGATACTTTTGTTGAAGAGACTGAGTCATCAAAAGTTGGAGCTGCTGGTGCAGGATTAACTGATAATGATTGAAGATATAGATAAAAGTAAGATAATGGAAAAAGAACTAGACGATATATGTGATGAATGTAAAAAAACTGATAAAAGCGTTACAGGAAATTTAATACTTACAGGATTTAAACTTTGTAAATCTTGTAGAATATCAAAGACTTTATTTCCAATTTAACTTATATCACTGATTGGCAAGGCATTCATTTTGCTCATTACGAATGAGATTGATAAAAATGCTATAATTAAAAAAGATAAAAAAACAATTCCAAAAGCTTTAAAACTAGATTTTAAATTTAAAATTTGTTTTGTAGCAATTATTAATGATGCAAAAATCCAAAATTGAGTCAAAAATATAATAGGTATGACAAAATCTGGCGTAACCGCAAAGAATCTTAATAAACCAGGTGCATGAGCATATCCTACGGCAATAAGTATTTTTTTAAATGTTACTCTTGTTTCTTTATCTGAGAATAATTTAACTCCAACAACATAAATAAAAATTGCCCAAATAAACCAAGTTAAAATTGCAGTTAATCCTGAAATACCTATAGAAGTTTTAACTATTGAATTTGCAGCTATAGCTCCAGCCATACCATCCAAAATCATTATTAACCCAGCAAAATATATTCCAGCTTCACCAAAAAATTTATTATCTTTATATAAATTTCTATCAAGTTTTAT
Organism: uncultured Pelagibacteraceae bacterium; assembly: GCA_902510635.1. Lineage (GTDB taxonomy): Bacteria > Pseudomonadota > Alphaproteobacteria > Pelagibacterales > Pelagibacteraceae > Pelagibacter. The sequence continues at coordinate 9,673 of CABXCB010000028.1, read as the reverse complement.
TGAGCTAAATACGATACTTAAAAATTGTGCAAACATATTTTTATTCAAATTATAAAAGTTTTTTGACTAATAAAAGAAAATTTTACTGTTAATATTTAACTAAAATTGAAAAATAGGGAGAATAATTAATTCTCCCTATTAAAATATTAACCTTTGACGACTTCTCTTGTATTAGCGTTAAAAGATTCTTTAAATGGTATATCAACTACCACTGCATCTACAGGTGTTCCAGGAGTATCAGAATATTTAGCAGGTAAATGAACTTTATATTTAGTTCCAACTTTGCCCTTAGGAAAACCATTTGCATTTAAAGTTCCATCAAAAGGAACATATCCCATGGCTATGTTTTGACCTTTTTCAGGATGATACCAAGGAGAAGTGATGAATCCAACTGGATCTCCACCATCTTCATTTGACACTAACCAAAAATCAGGAGCATACTCTTCAATAGGTTTTCCACCTAATTCAAGTCCTACTAATTGAAGTTTATAAGGTTTTTTTCCAGCTTTAAGTTCTGAGCCCATTTTTTCTAGAGCTGCCTTTCCAACATAATCTGCTTTTTTACTCCACTCACCTTTTCCTGATAATGAAACTTGATATCCAAGATTACATTGAAAAGGATTATGTTGTGCATCCATATCTTGTCCCCAAGAAAGAATTCCAGCTTGTATTCTTCTGTGGTGAGCGGGAGCAATAACCATCAAATTATGTTTTTTACCCGCATTAAGAACAGCATTCCACATATCTTCAGCGTATTTTGTTGCATCTCTTAAATAAATTTCATAACCAGCTTCTCCAGAGAAGCCAGATTGTGAAATTACACAACTTCTACCTCCAACTTTTACTTCAGCCAAACCATAGAAAGGCATATTGTCGAAATCAACTTGATCTCCACAAAGATCTTTCATTAAAGCTTTTGATTTTGGCCCTTGAATTTGTACTGGGCAAACATCAATTTCTTCTACTGTACAATTAAATCTTCCATCAGCATTAACTCCTTGAAGATACATACCAATATCAGAATCTGACAATGAAAACCAAAACTCATCTTTTGAAATCCTGAGAAGTATTGGATCATTTAAAACACCACCATAAGCGTTGCATAAAATTACATATCTGGCTCTCATAGGTGAGATTTTAGTAGCATCTCTAGTTATTACATAGTCTGTAAATTTCTCTGCGTCAGGACCTTTAACTCTAATTTGTCTTTCAACAGCAACATTCCACATTGTTACATGATTAACAATGGCATCATATTCAACCATTGCTCCACCATCTTCAGGTTTAACATATCCTCTTGGATGATAAATACGATTATAAACTGTTGCTCTCCAACATCCTGCCTGCATTGATAAATGCCAGTAAGGTGATTTTCTTACTCTTGTTGAAATTAACATTTCAACTTTAGTCGGTCCACTTTGTCTTAAATTATATGGTACTTCACGATCAGATTGATCTACCGAAGTTACATGTTTTAGTTTTGTATAGTCAAATTCATTAGACATATTTGTTCTCCATCAACCACTTGTTTGTTTCCTTTAAGCCGCCGAATGTATAAATGTGGAAGAAATCAGTGTGAGATTTAACTTTCCCAATTAAATCATTTGGGTCTTTAGGTTTCATTAGATCTAACGCCTTACTAAAATTAGATTTTAGAAAATTAATAGAATTTTTTGCACCAACAATATTAGCAAATTTAATTAAGCTTGTTATTTTTAGTGGTCCAGTAATTCCAACATGAACTGGTACAGATTGTTTAGAAATAAAGTCTATAATTGGCTGAGGATCTAATAACCACTGTGTTACTATATAGTCAGCGTAAGGCTTTTTATCTTTCATAGCTTTTTCTAATTTAGATTCGGATATATCAGGACTCCCCTCAGGATGTCCAGCAATTCCTATCTTCATTTGTTCAAAATAACCTGTCTCTAAAAGTTGAATTGAGCTGTCAAAATCTCCAACAGGCTCTCGACTTCCCCCAATAATTAAAGCTTGTTTTACACCAACATCTTTACACTTCGAAACATATTCTTTAAGTTGTAATTCATTCTTAATTGACCTAGCTGGAAAATGAGGAATTGGATTATACCCCTTTTTTACTAATTCCTCAGATTTATTGGCAGTATCATTAAAGTCTCCGCCAGGTAAAAAAGTTATATAAACATCTTTTAAATCAGGAAGGTTATCAAGTCCCATATTAGGGCCAATTTCTAAGGAAAAATTCATTCAAGGGATATTTATTTATTTTAAAATGGCTGTCTATAAAAATCGAAGAGACAAATTGGTTAGGCTTATCTTTTTATACCTCTATGTTTTTGAATTCTTCGACCATATTCTTGGGAAATTCTATCAAAAATTATTGCTATAGCCACTATAGCCAAACCGTTAAATAAGCCTAAAGCAAGATACTGGTTCATAACAGCTCTTAAAATGGGCACACCCAAACCTTTTACACCTATCATAGATGCTATAACAACCATTGCTAAGGCCATCATAATTGTTTGATTAACTCCAGCAAAAACAGTTGGTAATGCTAAAGGTATTTGAACAGTTCTTAATTTTTGTATTTTAGTAGCTCCAAAAGCTTCACTAGCTTCAATCGTTTCTTTATCAACTTCTCTTATACCTAGATTTGTTAATCTTATTATTGGAGGAACGGCGTAAATACAAATGGCAATTAATCCAGGAACTTTTCCAATTCCTAGTAGCATTAGAATTGGAATTAAATAAACAAAACTAGGAATAGTCTGCATCATATCTAAAATTGGAAGCATTGTTTTTTCTACTCTGCTTGATCTAGCCATTAATATGCCCATAGGAATTCCTATAGTCATACATATAATTACACATACCGTTATAATAGCGACTGTTGCCATACAATCTTTCCACATGCCAAAGTAACCTATAAGAAAGAATGATATTGCAGTTCCTAACACAAGTTTCCAACTTCTTGAGCCTATCCAAGCCAAACCACAAATAACAATTATTATTATTGGCCAAGGTGTATTAATCATTATTTTTTCAAATCTGACTAAAAAAAATAATACTGGATCAAAAAAAGCTTCTATTCCATCTCCATAAGATCTGGAGAAATCTCTAAAAACAAAGTCAATACCTTTTCGTAATTCAGCAAGAGCTGACCGCTCCATTACGGGAAACTTAGTAAAAAATTCCATAAAAATTCTAAAACTAACGAGCCTATAATTAAATAGGCTCGTTAAATAAATTATATTTTAAAGACCAGCTTTAACTTTTTTAGCTACACTTGAAGATACCCATTTAGTCCAAATATCTTCATGCTTCTTTAAAAATTCAACAGCTGCATCTGATCCTTTTGCTTGGTTGTCTGCCATGTATACAAGCATTCCATTCATCACAGGACCAGGATAAGTACGTTTTTCAACATAACTTAAAATGTCTTTTCCTCCAGTTTTTGCAAAATTAGCAGAAACAATAGAGTTTACTTCTGACTTAGTCCATGCTGTAGCTTTTGGATTTGCACACTGTTCATCAGGCAACATTATACAGTTATTCCAATTTTCTGCGCCAGCATAAGGCACACCAAAGTCAACAGCTTGTAAATCGTATTTACCAACCATTGAAGTAGGGTTCCAGTAATATCCAAACCAAGGACTTCCTGAATCAGCTGCTTTAGAAATTGTACCGTCTAATCCTGCAGCAGAACCTGGATCAATTAAAACCCAACCTTTTTTCTCCATTTCAAAAGCTCTAAAAAGATTTGCGTTAGCTATTTGACATCCCCAGCCAGCAGGGCAACCAACAAAAGCTCCTTTAGAAGGATCTTCTTTACTTGGAAACCATTCTGGATGTTCTAGAATTTCAACAGCAGTCATACCTTTTATTTGGGGGTATTTTTTTATAGTTCCAGGAGTAATCCACCAACCTTCACCAAGACCAGTGATAGGTGCTTTATTAGCTACAAGTATTCTTCCCGCAGAAACTGCTTCTTTTAAAGGTTCAACAACTGCATTTGCCCATTGTTCCGGGTTCATGTCTGGTGTTCCTTTATCATTCATTGATGTAAAAGTTGGCATAGTTGCACCAGGTACCAATTCTACCTCACAACCATATCCTTTTTCTAAAATGACCTTATCCACGTTAGCCATTAATTCAGCTGACGCCCAGTTTTGCTCAGCAACAACTAGCTTTCCACATCCTGCATTAGCAACACCACTAAATGAAGTGAAACCTAAAACTACAAGAGTTGAAAGAATTATATTTCTTATTTTCATTATTTATTCCCTTTTAATTAATTAAAATAACATCAGAACACATTGAAAAAAAAAATGCAAATCTAATTCAACTATTAGTTGTAGACAAAATGTTTTTGCAAAGGTTTTAATTTAAAATTAAGATTTAAAATTGAACTTATGAAAAAAGATTTAATAACAAGACTTAATGAAGGAACTGTTCTTTGTGCAGAAGGTTATCTTTTTGCAATGGAAAGAAGAGGATATTTATCAGCTGGAGGATTTGTTCCAACAGTTGTTTTAGAGCATCCAGAAGTATTGTCGCAATTACATAGAGAGTTTATTAGAGCTGGGTCCGATATAGTGCAAGCTTTTACCTACTATGGTCATAGAGAAAAATTACGACTAATTGGTAAAGAAGAATTATTAGAACCACTTCAAAAAAATGCTTTACAAATTGCAAAAGATTCAAGAGATGAATTTAAAGATCTTGATTTGTTAGTTTGTGGTGATGTTGCAAATACAAATATATTTGATCCAAATGATAAAAAAACACATATCGAATGTCAAAAAATGTATGAAGAACAAGTAAGATGGGCAAAAGAATCTGGAGTAGATTTTGTAATAGCCGAAACTATAAATTGGGTTGATGAAATGAAAATTGCTTTAAAGGCAATAAAAGATGAAAGTTTAATAGCTGTTACAAATTTTGCAATTCCAAAAGGAGACCTTACTCGTTGTGGTCAAACACCAGAAGATGCATGTAAGATGATGGAAGACTTGGGAGCAGATGTTGTAGGTCTAAATTGTTATAGAGGACCAGAAATGACAATGAAATTTTTGCCAAAGATCAGAGAAAAAGTTTCATGTCACGTTGCAGCTTTACCTGTTCCATATAGAACGACAGAAGAACAACCAGGTTTTTTAAATCAAATTGATCATGAGTGTGACTGTATTCCAGATGGGAATGCTTTTCCTGTTGCTCTAGATAATTTATATTGTAACAGATTTGAAATGGCTCAGTTTGCAAAACAATGTGCAGATAAAAAAATTAATTTTGTTGGTATTTGTTGTGGTGCAGAACCTCATCATGTCAGAGAAATGTCTGTAGCTTTAGGCAGAAAACCCATCTCTTACAAATATTATCCAGACATAAGTAGACATTGGTTACATGGAGAAGATGAATCATTCTTAGAACTAAATACCAGTATGAGCAAAAAATACTAAGAAATATGGAAAGTCATGCAAAGGTAGTAATTATTGGAGGTGGTGTAGTTGGTTGTTCAATACTTTATCATCTTTCAAAATTTGGTTTAAAAGATTGTATTCTTTTAGAGAGGAATGAATTGACCTCAGGTTCTTCATGGCACGCTGCTGGTAATGTTCATGTAATCTCTAATGATCCAAATATTTCTAGGATGATGGCTTATACGATAGGTCTTTATAAAGAAATTGAAAATGAGTCAGGACATTCTTGTGGATTTAAACCAAGTGGAGGATTTTACTTAGCTTCAAATGATGTATGGGCAGAATATCTTAAACGAGAAAGATCAAAAGCAAGATATATGGGACTAGATCAAGAATTTATTTCTCTTGAAGAAGTAAAAAAGAAAAATCCACTAATTGATCCATCTAGATATTTATTAGCATTATGGGATCCAATAGATGGAGAGGTTGATCCATCTGGGGTGACTTATGCTTTTGCAAAAGCTGCAAAAGTTTATGGAGGAAAATATTATACACATACCGTTGTTAAGGACACCAAACAAAAAGAAGATGGATCCTGGAATGTTGTAACTGACAAAGGAAATATAAATGCTGAGATTGTAATCAATGCTGGAGGATTATGGGCGCGAGAAGTAGGTAATTTGGCAGGATTAAATTTACCTGTTCAGCCAATGGAACATCACTACTTAATTACAGAATCTATTCCAGAAATTGAAGCATTAGGAGATCAAAGACTTCCTATTGGAACAGATTTTGAAGGTAACATTTATTTTAGACAAGAAGGCAAAGGTATGTTGCTTGGAACATATGAGCAAAAGTCTACTCCTTGGAAAGTAGAAGGAACTCCAATGAATTTTGGACACGAACTTTTAGAACCAAAATTAGACAATATTCAAGATAGATTAGCTATTGGATTTGAGAGAATGCCTGCTTTAGAAAAAGCAGGAATAAAAAATATTGTAAACGGACCATTTACATTTGGTCCTGATGGTAGTCCTTTAATTGGACCAGTTCCTGGAATGAAAAATTATTGGGTAGCAGTAGGAGTTATGGCAGGTTTCTGCCAAGGTGGTGGGGTTGGCAAATGTATTGCTGAATGGATTATAGATGGTGAACCATCAATAGATGTTTGGGCAATGGATGTTGCAAGATTTGGGGACTATGCATCTCCACAATATGGAACAGTTAAATCTTCAGAAAATTATGAAAGAAGATTTATAATGACTTTTCCAAATGAAACTTTACCAAAAGGTAGAAAACAAAAAACAACTGCCTTATACGATCGTTTTGTTGAACAAGGAGCTGTGATGGGAGATTCTTTTGGTTTAGAAAATGTTTTGTGGTTTGCTAACAATAAAGAAGATGCTTATGAAGAACCAACAATTAAAAGATCAAGATCTCACAATTATGTTTCAAAAGAAGTAATAAATGTTAGAGAAAATGTAGGTATAACTGAAGTAGCAAACTTTTCAAAGCATGAATTCAAAGGCCCAGATGCTAGAAAATTTTTAGATTATATCATGGCTGGTAAATTACCTAAGCCTGGAAGAATTTCTTTAACACCAATGCTTACATACAGGGGAAAACTTTATGGTGACTTAACCGTTGCATGTTTAGACGAAAATGAATTTATGGTTTTTGGATCTGGAGCAGCACAAGAAATGCATAGAAGATGGTTTGAAAGCCACTTAGAAAAATTTAATTTACAGTACAAAAATAGATCTGATGAATTTCATGGCCTTAGTATTGCAGGTCCAAAATCTAGAGATCTTTTGCAAAAAAGTGTCAGAGAAGATGTTTCTAATGATAGTTTTAAATTTAGAGATTCTAGAAAAATGTTTGTTGCGGGTATTCCTGCTATAGTAAACAGAATATCTTTTACAGGAGAACTTGGATATGAAATTTATGTAGCTCCACATTTTCAATTAAAATTGTATGAAGAATTAACTAATGCTGGAAAAGAATTTAATATAAAGCCTTTTGGTGGAAGAGCATTAATGTCTATGAGACTAGAAAAAAATTGGGGAGCTTGGACATTAGATTATCGTCCCGATTTTACAGCAAAAGAAACTGGTTTAGATATTTTTATAAATTGGGATAAAGACTTTATTGGAAAAGTTAGCGCTCAAAAAGATGAAAGCAAAAATAAGTTAGTCCCATTAATAGTTGAAACAAATGACATTGATGTGACTTACAACGAAGCTGTATTAAAAGGTGATGAAAGTATCGGATATATAACATCTGGAGGTTTTGCACACTTCGTAAATAAAAGCGTTGCTTTTTCTTATATCGATCAAAATGAAATAAAATCTGATAAAGGTATTCAAGTCGAAATAAATGGTGACTTTTTTAACTGTTCAATAATTAAAGAACCACTTTACGATCCTACTGGGCAAAAAATGAGGAGCTAATGGCACAAAAAGACGTAGGAAACAAAGTACCAATCTATAAATTAAAAAAGACTGAAGAGGTTATGAAATACTATGATGAATGGGGCGAAGGAAATAAATATGACCAGGATATGGTCGATTGGAATTATACTGGCCCAAAAGAAACAACAGAAGTTTTTATTAAATATCAAAAAAATAAAGATGCTAAAATTTATGATGCTGGATGTGGAACAGGACTTGTTGGTGTTGAATTAAAAAAATATGGATTTTCAAATTTTTATGGAGCAGATCTTTCTCAAAAATTATTAGATTTAGTCCCAACGAATCTATATCAAAAATTAAATAAAGTTGACTTAAACAAAACTATTGAAGAAGAAGATAATTTTTATGATGCAGTAATGTGCGTAGGTACATTTACATTTGGACACGTAAAACCACCTGCATTAGACGAATTTATTAGAATTATCAAAAACAAAGGTCTTATTTGTTTTACAATTAACGAAGGAATTCATGAAGAGTATGGTTTTGATAAAAAAATAGAACAACTTAATAAAGATAATAAATGGAAAGAAATAGAATTTTTTAAATCAAACTATATTGCCAGTAAAGATGTTAACGCATGGCTAGGTCTTTATGAGGTTATAAAGTAATGTCTGAAATTTATAATATTGTTGATAAAAAAAAATTAGATGTAGTAAAAAAAACTATTAGCAAAGCACATGGCCTTCCAAATGAATGCTATACAAGTAAAGAGTACACATTAATTGAAAGAAAAAAACTTTTTGAAGATAAGTGGGTTGTAGTAGGTGTTGCAAGCTCCATACCTAATATTGGTGACATTAAACCTTTTGATCTTTTAGGTATTCCCTTGTTGTTAGTAAGAAATAAAAAGGATGAAATTAAAGTATTTCATAATATTTGTAGTCACAGAGGATCTAAACTTGTTACAGAATTGTGTAAAAAAAAAAATATTATAAGATGCCCTTATCATTCATGGTCATACAATTTAGACGGAGATCTAATAGCCACTCCACATATTGGTGGTATGAACAAGCATAAGAACCCAAAGTTTAAAAATTCTAAAAGTAATTTGAAAGAAATTAGATCATACGTATGGCTAGATTTAATTATGATAAATATTAATGGTAATGAAATATCTTTTGACAAATATATAAAACCATTAGATCATAGATGGTCAAAATTTTGGCCTAAAAAAGATAGAAAATTAATAAAACATTCAAATGATTTTGGATATTTTAAACTAGAAGCAAAATGTAATTGGAAATTTGCAATTGAAAACTATTGTGAAAGTTATCACTTGCCGTGGGTTCATCCTGGCCTAAACTCTTATTCGAAGATAGAAGATCATTATCACATTCAAGGTTTACCCAATCGATTTGCTGGACAAGGCACTGTAGTTTACAATCCAAGACTTAAGGGTAAAAATAAACTTCCATGCTTTCCTAACTGGCCAAAAAATAAGGAAAATATAGCTGAGTATGTGGCATTATTTCCAAATGTAATGCTAGGAATACACAAAGATCATTATTATGCATACTGGTTAGAACCAATTAATCATGAATATACTATAGAACATATGGAATTATATTACGTTGGAGAACAAGCAGCTAATTCTAAAAAATTTAAATCATTAAGAAAGCAAAATCATAAATTGTGGGAAGATATTCAAAGAGAAGATGTTGATATAATTCAAAGAATGCAGATTGGAAGAAACTCACCAGTTTATAATGGTGGAAATTTTTCTCCAATTATGGATAATCCTACTCACCATTTTCACAAATGGGTAGCTAATAACTTGATATTCTTAACCACTTATCTGATTTT
>CABXCB010000027.1 GCA_902510635.1 uncultured Pelagibacteraceae bacterium | reverse complement strand
TGGTTTAGGTCTTCCTCCTCCTAAAGTATTAGCAAGCAGTGAGGCATTAAAAAATAAAAATTATATTTGGGATTTTTATGCTGAAGGTTCAACATCAAAATTAATTAAAAAAATTATAAAACTTAAAAAAAAAAATAATAAATTAATAAAAGTTTATTTTATAGGTTTTAAAGCTGGCTTGTTAGAATCTTTGCCAGAGTTGCTTCAAGTTATAATTAAAAAAAAATTAAATATAAAAATATTTTGTTCATCAAAAAATCTTCAAAGTATACAGTCAGCAAAACTTAGTGGAAAAAAATATTCACTAAAATTTTTTTCAAAAAATAAAATTAATAATATAAATAAAGCTGAAAACTTATTTTTGTCAGTAATTAAAGAATTTAATTATGCAAAAAAAAATGGTTTTAAAAAATATGATGCATGGACAGAAATTTTAAAAAAAAATGTACTTTTTCTTTGTATTAAAAATTTTAATAATTATGAAAAAAGTAAATATGATAATATTTATCATAATAAACTTAGAAATATTACAAGATTTACCTATCCCGAAACAATTATAGCAAGAGATATTTTAATTAGGTCAAATATTTTAATAGCTCAAAAAGAAGAAATTATTAGTGTAATATTAAAAAATAAAAAACTAAATGTTATATCTAATAAAAAAAATTATAAATGTGACATTGTTATAAATGTTTCTGGACCATTAAGTGTAAGTGCTTTAAGTAAAGAAGTTCCTTTAATAAGTTCCTTAAAAATTAATGGAGCCAAATATAATTCTAGTGGCTTTATGGTCAATAAAAATTTTGAATTAAAAGAATTAAAAAATATTTATATTCCTGGAATTTTAGCAAGAGCTTTTAATCCACAAAGAAAGACCATCATCCAAGCAATTTTAAAAAACTCAAACAAAGTAGGAAAGAATATTGCAAAAAATATTTATAATTGTATAAACTAAGTTTTTAATTATGAACACTGTAGATGATGCACTGTCCTGGGATAAGTTCTTTAAAAATGCAAAAAGTAGAAAGCACTACCCACCTAAAAAAATTGATTTATTTAATAGACTAGTCGCTCATACTGAAAATTTTTTTTTAATATCTGCAATTGGAGCATTCACTCCAGGATATCTAATGATTATAACAAAAGAACTGTTACCATCTTTTAGTTTGATCAAAGATGAGAATTTAGAGGAACTAAAATTATTAATAAAGTATGTATCTGAAGTTTTAAATAAAACATATAAAAGGAAAGTAATAACTTTTGAACATGGAATGTGTGCCTGTCTCGGAGGACTTGATAGAGCACATGTACATGTGATGACAATAAATAAAAAAATTAATGAAAAAATTCTTAAAGATTCTATAAATAAGGTTTTAATTGACAGAAAAGCAGGAATAAATTCTATAGACTATAATGGTTATTCTTTTGAGAATATACACGATATAAATCAAATAATAAGTGACTCTAAACCTGGCAATTATAAAATTAATGGAAAACAACTTACTATTGAAGATATAAGAAACAATTTAAATTTAAATGAATGGCCTATTTCTCCAAGATCCCATGTAATGAAAGGAGGGCATTATGTTTACTTTAAATCACCATTTAAATCCTGTTCTTTTTTAACAAATAAAAATTTTCAAACTCAAATGGGAAGACAAATAATTTTTGAAGCTGAAAAAAAAGTTAACCCTGAATTAAAAAAATTCAGCGATAAAGTACTTAAAGATAATTTGTTTGCTAATATTTGGAAATGGCAAGAATTTCCATTCAAAGATAATATGTTAGAAACTATGAGTCAAATGGTAGATGGCTTTGCCAGTATCAAAACAAAATTAAAAAAATATAATTTTAAATATTTTTATTAATTTCCAACTTTTAGTTTTTTATCAATGTGTAAAGACATTTTTTTTAATACTTGCATTTTGTTTAGTTTGTCTGTTTGAATAAGGATAGCATCTTTTACTCGTATCAATGGACTATGCTTTCTTTTTTTATCAATTTCTGTTCTATGTTTTAAACTTTTCTTAACTTCGCTCAAATTTACTTTTTTTTTTAAATCAACCCATCTTCTTCTACTTGCTATATTTAAATTGCATGTAAAATAAAAAGCAACATCATACTTTGGATCTTTTTTTAATATTTTACTTGCAATATCTCTACCCTCCAAACATATATTTTTTTTTTGTTTGATTAGTTTTTTTTGAATATTGTTTATAATTATCCTCACATTTTTTTGCTTTGCTATTTTTGAAACATTTTTACTAATTTCTTGTGAATGGAGATTCATTTTAGAAATTTTTTTATAAGAGATGCTTTTTAATTTTTTTCTTAGAAAAGGAATTAATTGCTTTGGTTTAAATTGAAGATATAACTTAGTTGCATATCTATAGTATAAACCTGAATTTATTAGCAAAAGTTTATATTTTTTTGACACTAGTTTTGCCCCAGTACTTTTGCCACTAGCGGCTTCCCCATCACATGCAATTATTAAGGTTTTTTTCATGTTTTTTTAAATTGTTTCATATTTATGTATTACAAAAAAAGTGTTTATTAATAAAAACAATTTTAATGTATAATATTTTTATCTTTTAATGCAATTAATAGATTTTATTAGTTAAATTGGATTTTTATACAATAGTAAATTATATTTCAATTAAATTAAAATGGAAAAATGTAATATTTGTGAATACGAAAAACTAATCTTGGTTGATTTTAATAATATATTTTTAAGAACGGAATCTAAAAATAAAAATGTCCATGATTATAAGAATTTCATTTGTAAGAATTGTGGTGTTCTAAATCAAAGTCCTCAAATGAGTGAAGAACAACTCTCAAAATATTATAACTCTGATTATAGAAATACAGGACATCAACTTACATTTAATGAAAAAGTAATAGATTTTCCTCTAAAATTTGATCAAACTGGAATAAGTTTTCAAAGATTTCATTATTTTCAGAAAATAATAGAAAAAACAAACCTAGATATTTTTAAAAAAAATATACTTGATTTTGGTTCTTATCAAGGATCCTTCCTTTATGCGTGCAAAAAATTTTACGACTCATATACAATTGGTTATGATTACAATGATGAGGGTTTGAAGTTTTCAAAAAATTTCCTAGAGATCGATGAAGTATTTAAAACCAAAGATATTTATTCAGATTTGTTTCCAAAAAAAATAAAAATCTGTACACTGATACATGTATTTGAACACTTGGGAAATCCTAATAAATTTTTAAAGCATGTTCATAAAAATATTTTAGAAGAAAATGGATATATCTATATAGAAGTACCAGATATACAAAGTTCACATTATTCAGATCCAACTCATTGTTTTACTTATAGTCAAGATTCTCTAAAGTATGTCTTAGAAAAAAATGATTTCGAAATATTATATATTAATAATCACAAAATATTTGGTAAAATTGATAAAAATATCCCAAGAAGAAATTTCCAATATAACCTTCACTGTCTTGCAAAAAAAAATCTAAAAAAAAGTTTTAATGAATTTCCTAAACAAGGTTATAAAATCTACATTCAGTCTAAGAAAAATCACTCAAAAGTATTAAATAAATATATATTAAATAAAACTAAAGAATTATTAAAAGATTTAGTAGAATTATTAATAACTATTTGTTCAAGGTTGATAAATTACTTTTCTTCAAGAATATCAATTTCATTTTATGAAAAGATTAAAATTAATATATCAAAATTTTTAAGGAATTTTAAATAAATATGATTGAAATAAATAGATTAAAAAATCCTAATATTATAGATAATCCATTTCCACTTATGTTTTTTGATAATTTTTTAACTGATGAGGAGAATAATGATATTTATAATTCAATAACAGAATTAGATAACTTCGATGAAATAAAGTGGGGTGGTAGAGGACAAATTCGAAAAGGTACAAAAAAATATAAAAGTTTGTTAAATCAAAATAAAATTATAAATAATATAAATTTATTTTTTAATAATAGAGAGGTTTTTGAGTTTTTTCTTAATAAGTTTGAAAAGAAAGGACAATTTAATATTGATAATTCAAATATAATAAAAAACTTTAAGCAAAAATATCAAAAAAACTTTATTGAAAAGATTAAAAATAAATTTCTTAAAAATCATGAAGTTTCCTACCTAGAAATGGATTTTTCTCAGGCTACAAGTGGGTATTTTAGAGAGCCTCATCATGATAAAAGTTCAAGAATTGTAAGTTTTTTATTGTATTTTAATGACTTGGACTCTGAGGATGGAGGTGCATTAGAAATATTTAAATATAAAAATCAACCAGATGTTTTACTTCCTCAGCCTAAAATAAGTGATTTAATTAAAGTAAAAACTTTTGTTCCAAAAGCAAAACAATTAATCGTTTTTTTATCAAATCCAATATCAATACACGGTGTAAATAAACTTATAACTAATAAAAAAAGAGTATTCGCTTATGGAAGTTACACTTTAAATAAAAGTGTTAATTGGAAATCAATTGTTTAAGCTCCCTAACAAATCTTTTACCAAAAAATTTAGCTCCCTCTTTTGTCCAATGTCCATAGTCATAATAATATAATTTATAATTTTCATCATAAAAATCACATTTCTTTAAATTAGCATTACAAGATATTTTAAATGTATCTAAAAATTTAATTTTATTATCCTGAGAAAAATTCATTAATTTGTCGTTATATCTATCAGTATGATTTTTCCTGTTTAAGAAAAGTTTTGTCTCATTAAATAGTTTATTCTTTCCTCTTAAAACCAAATTTAATGCTAGATTAACAGGTTTATAAAACTCATTTCTTGCTCCAACTATAATAATTTTACTTTTCTTTAATTTTAACTTATTGATAAAATTTTTTAGTCTTTCAGTTGGGTCATCATAATATCTCATAGAAATTATTATATAATCTGAATTATTTATTAATGACTTGTTTTTTAATATAAAATCAAATTCTTCTTCACATTCTTTTTTTCTTGTATTTTTTTTTTGTTCTAAAAAAAATAAACAATTATTTCCTAATGTAAGCTTATAAAAGTCATAATTAATTAAATATTCTTCATTTAATTTAGTACTTATATAAATATCTCTGGCATGACTATCTCCTATGAATAAAATTTTTCTATGATTATTTGGGCTTTTAAATTTTTCTATATCTAATTTCAAAAATTGTTTTTGTAAATTTATTATTTGACTTGTTTCTATTGGTTTATTTATTATTATTTCTTTTTTATCTCCTAACTTATTTTCTATAAATTTAATCTTATTAAAACCGTTAGAATTTATTCCAAAAAAATTAAATATTATTATTAAAAATGAAATTAATAAAAAAAGTATAAATATTTTATTTTTTGATAAAAAACTTCTGTTTCTAAATGGTTTCTCAATATATTTCCAAGAGAAGAAGGCAATAATTATTGCAAGAATAATAAGCAATAAATATTCATAAAATTTTGGCTCATTAATAAAATAAATTCTGTACAAGGCAAATAATGGCTGATGCCACAAATATAAACTATAAGAAATTAAACCAAAAAAAATTATCAATTTATTTGTGAATAAAAAATAAAAAAAACTTTTATTATTTAAAAATAGAATTAAAAGTGAAGCTCCAACAACTGGAAGAATTGTATAAATGCTCGCATATGGAATATTTTTATTATAAAAAAAAATTGAAGCTATTATAAAAACAATTCCTAAAAAAATATATAAATCAGAAAATTTATTTTTTAAATTATTTTCTTTATTTAGATATATAGCGATCATACATCCTATTAAAAGCTCCCAAGCTCTTGCTAAAGGTAAATAAAAAGAAGCACTTGAAATATAAAAAAAACTGAATTGTTTTGCCATATAAGGTTGAGTTAAATTGAAATTACCAACTACTTGGGCAAAAAGAACACTTAATGATGAAAAAATAAAAAATATTATAAGTATTTTTTTTAATTTAAGATTTTTTATCAAATAAATAAAAATAATTGGAAATACTAAGTAAAACTGTTCCTCAATCGAAATACTCCACATATGAATTAGAGGAATTAATTCTGTTGGATTAGAAAAATAATTTATATTAGTCCAAAAAAAAATATTTGATAAAAATAAAGTATTTGCAATAGATGATTTATAAAAATTAACTAGGTCTGCGGGTACCATTATGAAAGAAGCAATTATTGTTATAATTAAAATCATAAAAAATAATGCAGGTAAAATCCTTCGAATTCTTCTTTCATAAAAAGAGGTAAGGCTAAATTTATTTTCTGAATGTTCCCTCATAATTAGTCTGGTAATTAAATATCCACTAATTACAAAAAAAACGTCAACTCCGACGTACCCTCCTTCAAAAAGTGAAAATCCAGTGTGAAATAATACCACTGGTATTATTGCTAAAGCTCTTATCCCGTCAATTTCAGCTCTATAATATTTCAGCACAAATAAGTTCCTTAAATGCTAATTTTGTCTTTATCTTTTTTTTATTAAGATATGGCTCTATATTTCTACTTTTCCATTCATTTTTGAATAAAAAAGCTTTTTTTATAGACATAAAAATATTAAATATTATTAGGCTTATATTATTATTTTTAATTTAAATGAACAAAAAAAAATCTAAATTTATTGTACTAGTCATTTTTTTAATACTTGTACCCTTTGTTTTTGGGGTATTTTTTGAAAATAAAAAATTTTATCCTTATTTAGAATTAAAATCATTTTATTATGAACTTAAAAAATTATTTAGTAATCCAAACATTAGACAATCAAAAACTGAGAACATAGATACAAAAAATTTGCAAGAATTTAATTTAATTGATTTTCAGTATGAAAATTTAAATTTTATTGAAACTTCAACAATAAAATTAGAAAAAAAAGAAATTAGTTTAAAAAATTTTTTTCCTAAATCAAATACTATAAAAGCAAGAGGCGGTATTTGCTCTATCGATGATTTTCTCATAGTAGTATCCGCATCGGGAGAAGCGGTATTAATAAATGATAAAACAAAAAAAATACTATTTTTTAATTTAGAAAAATATTTTAAAACAAAAAATTTAAAAATTAATATTGTACAAGATATTTATTGTAAGAATAAAATTAAAAATAATATTTTTTCTTTCTTAATAAATATTCAAGTTGAAGAAGATGAAGTATTTATTGAAGATAATTACCAAGGTAAATATACCTCTAATATATATCAAATTGATATAATAGATTTTAATAAAATTAAGAGTGATCCAATATTTAAGTCAAAAAAACATGGGATCAATTGGGCAGGACGGATAGTTAATAAAGGTAATTTCCTGTATATATCTTTTTCTAGTAGAGACTCAAACAAAGAAGAGAATTACGAGATCCCATTATCTCAAGATTTAAGATATTTGGAGGGTAAAATTATTGAAATTGATTTGGAGAATAATTCTAACAGAATTTATTCTATTGGACATAGAAACCCTCAAGGACTACTGTTAACTTCAAATAATCAGATAATTTCAACAGAACACGGTCCAAGAGGAGGCGACGAGCTAAACATAATTAGTGAAGGAAAAAATTATGGTTGGCCTCTTGTTACCCATGGTACTACTTATGAAAGTTTTAAAGCCTATGATTATATAAATGCAGTACCTGGAAGACATGATGGATATGCTAAACCAGTTTTTTCATGGACTCCAGGAATTGGAATCTCAAATTTAATTGAAATCAAAAACTTTGATGAAAGATGGAATGAAGATATTTTAATTTCTTCATTAAAAAATATGTCTTTGTATAGAGTAAGGTTAAATAATAATAGTGTTATTTTTTCAGAAAGAATTTGGGTTGGTAGTAGGATAAGAGATATTTCGATAAATAATCAAGGTATTATTTATCTTTGGACGGATGATAAAAAAATAGTTAGACTTAATAAAAATTTTAAAGAAGGAAATTTAAGATCAATTAAAACATACGATATTACCAGATTAAATATCTGTTTATCATGTCACTACTTAAATAGTGGCGACAAACCAAATACAACGCTGGTGGCTCCAACTCTTTCTAAGATTTTTGAAAGAAACATTTCTAGTGATGAAGATTTTAATTATAGTGAGGCACTTAAAAATATAAAAGGTAAATGGAACACTACAAATTTAGCTAAATATTTATTACACCCACAAAAATTTGCTCCGGGAACTTACAAATCATATAAAGTTAATAGTCAATCTGAAGCATTGAAAATCATTGAAGAATTAGAAAAATTAAGTGAATCTGGTGATTAAAATTTAATAATCTTACGCAAATACAGTTTTATCAAATGCAAGTTTGATCTAATTTTTTTTAAGAATGAAGGATGGTTTTTAATAGGATAATTTACCTGTGTAAGAAAATTAAGATTATCTGAGAAATTAATATTTTGTATTTTTTTAAAATTTTTATCTTTTTTTTTTATAATGTTTGCTAAAAATTCTAACCTTCTGCTTTTTTGTGTACAACCAACAAATAAACAATTGCTTTTTGATATACTATTACTAAAATTCAAACATTCATTAATCCATAATTTATCAATCTCAAATTCAGTTTTTTTATCATTAATATTTTTTTTAAAATTTTCTCTAAAAATTTTTGTACTTCGTCCACCAAAAAATTGAAATTGTAATAAAATCTTTTTATTTTCAATTATTTTTAAATACTGATCTTTGTCTATTTGTAGTTCGTGGGGGTATCCATAAAATGCATATCCGTCAAAAAAATTTATCTCATCAAAGTTAAATTTTTTAGGCTCAAGTTGGAAAAAAGTTTTTTCTATAATTTTATTCTTTTTTAATTCTTCTAAGTATGAAATAATTTTTTTCAGTTCTACTTGATTAATTTTTTCATCTTTCTCTGGAAGTTTTTCCCAAAGTTGAAAGCCATAAAGTTGGTCCAATTTAAATTCTTTTATACTTTCATCTACTTCGAATTTAAGTTGGTCATATGAATATCCAGCTATTTTTAGTATCAGTTTTTTATCATTTGATTTTTTATTATCACTATTTTTTTTATAAAAAAAAGATGCTCCTGGGTAAGCAATTGATGAATGAAAATAAAAATTATTTTTTTCTGCTATTTTAAAACATTTTTTATGTTCTAAATTAAATATATTAAAAAAACTTCCCATCCCATAAACAAAACTGTTTTGTAGATTGTCTGATTTATTAATAGTATTTTGCAAATTTACTCTCTTTGAACCAATGAATAGTTTTATTTAGGCCATCATTTATATTTGTGAACTTAAATTTACCAATAAGCTTTTTAACTTTTTTATTATCTCCATGAGTTTTTAATACATCTAAACTATTAAGCTTTATATATTTAATCTTTGTGTGACCATAGTCTTTTAATATTCTATCTGAAATTTTCAATATATTTACTGGATTATTAGAACATATGTTTAAAATTGTATGACGAGATTTTAATTTAATCTTTGATAATTTATCTAATATTTTGCATACATCACCAATATATGTAAAATCTCTGCTATGGTTTCCCCTGTTATTAATTTCAAATACTTTTTTTTTATTTATTTTACCTATTAATTTTCCAATATACATGTCTGGCCGTCCAAATTCTCCATATACTGTGAAAAACCTCAAACCAATAAAAAAAGTTTTAGAGAATTTTGCTAATTGATCTGCATATTTTTCATTTAATTTTTTGGAAAAAGCGTAAATATTTTTTGGATTAAGTTCATTGGTTTCACTTAAAGGAAAATTCTTACTATCACCATATATTGAACTTGAAGATGCATAAAAAATTATTTTGGGTTTTAGTTTAATTGTAGCATCCATCACATTTATAAATCCTTTAATATTAACATCTATGTATTTTTTAGGGTTTATTGCAGAATATCTCACTCCTGCCTGAGCTGCAAAATGATAAACTTTATCTATTTTTTTACTTTTCAAGAAAAGAATTAATTTCTTTTTATTTTTTATATCAATATTTTTAAATATAAAATTTTTATAAGATTTAAGTTGATTGACTCTTATTTTTTTAATTTTAGTTGAGTAATAATTGTCAAAATTATCTATTGCGTAAATTCTAAAATTTTTTGTATTATGTATTTTAAGTTGATTAAGTGCAAAATTGAAGCCTATAAACCCTGCAACCCCTGTAATAAAAATATTCATAAATTTATATTTTGAATTCTGAGATATTTTTTTTATACCAGATAATAGTTTTTTTTAATCCAAGATCTAAGTTTACTTTTGGTTTCCAATTCAATTCTTTTTGAATTTTAACATAATTTAATCTCTGATTTTTGATTTCTTTCGTAGATGTGTTCGCAATTTTAAAATAATTTTTTTTAATATTTAACAACGAGGCAATTTTTTTTACAAGTTGAAGCACAGATAAATTATATTTTGAACCTACATTATAAACTAACAATTTTTTTTGACTCTTCAGAAGTTTACTAAATGTAAGAATATAGGCTTTAGCTACATCATCTACAAAAATATAATCTCTTTTAAGCTTTCCACTAGATCTTATTATAATTTTTTTTTTATTTAAAAGATTAATTATTGTTTCGGGCACTATCCTTTTTAAATTTCTATCATGTGGTCCATATATATTTGCACTACGTATGATGCCAACTTTTAACCCATAAGTTTTTGAATATGACTGTGCAATTAGGTCTGAAGTGGATTTTGATACATCATATGGGTATATTGAATTAAGAGGATAATTTTCTAAATAACTCCCTTTCGTTACCTCTCCATATGCTTTGTCAGAAGAACTATATATAAAAATAATTTTATTATTTATTTTTCTTACTGCTTCCAATAATTTTATTGTTGATTGAAGATTTATTAAATATGTTTGATAAGGATTTTTTAGAGCCTCCAAAACTTGGGTTTGTGCACCAAGATGAAAAATTACATTTATTTTATACTTTCTAATAGTTTTTAAAATTAATTTATTATTTGTAAGGTTACCTGGCACAAACTTCATGTTTCTATTTTTTACTTTAAGAAATCTCTTATGATTTTTAGCTCTATCATAAATTATCAATTTATTTTTTTTTGAAAATTGCTTAATAATAGAATTACCAAGAATTCCTAGACCACCTGTTATAAAAATATTCATAAAATCTATATACCCTTAAATTTATTTTTAACTTGTTCTAAATCTTTTTTATTATCAATGTTGAAAAAAAATCCTTTGTGTTCATAAATTGATAAAAGATTTTTTTTAACAAGTTTTGGTAAAAATTTTGTTTCAAGTTCATCTCTTTTATTAAAATACTTAATAAAATCAAATCTATTAA
>CABXCB010000026.1 GCA_902510635.1 uncultured Pelagibacteraceae bacterium | reverse complement strand
AAAGATTCTAACCTATTATTATATTTGGATGCAAAATTTCTAGCTATTAATGAGCCAATTGAAAAACCAACTAAATGTATTTTTTCGAATTTTAGTTCATCAATCAAATTTAATAATTGTAATGAAAAATCATCGAAGCTTATTTGTGATTTTGTTAAGGGTGTGTTTCCATGCCCCAAAATATCATATACCAAGATTGTATTATTAAATGAATTAATCTGAGGCTCCCAAATTTTATGATTAAGTCCTACACCATGAATTAAAACTATTGGAGTGTTATCTTTTTTATTTAGAATATAGAAAGTATCTTTAGAGTCTTTAGCATTGATCATTTAAATTACTTTGGCTCAATGCCCATCTCTTTCATGTCTTGGTATCTATCACCTGTTCTTGCATGCGCTCTTCCACTAGAAGCTCCACCAATAGCAATTACTATTTCATTATCAAACGGAGCATCATGAATAGTAAATTCATGTGTTAGGTAATATGGTCTTAAACCAGAATCTGTTTTGTGCATCATTGGAATAGAAATTTTTGATCCTGCAGGTCCTCTTATATTAGTGAAACTTAAATAAGATGTTCCACCCACCGCATCTCTAAACTTATTTCCAAATCTTAAAGTATGAATAAATGCAGACGCATGTTCAATCTCTCCATTTAATCCAACAATTCCTGCTTTACCATATGCTAATATTTTATCTGGTGATCCTATTTCTTTAATTAACTCTGGAACTAAAATATCACCAAGTTTTGGAGCTAAATCTAAAATTGTAGGTTTAAGATCTTCAACAAATCCTTGACCATCCCAAGGATTTTTAAAAACTGCTGCAACAGAAACTAATAAGACAGGTTTCTTTGCTTCTTTTCCACCTTCAATAAATGTCTTATCAACAAATTTTGTAAACTTTCTTAATTCTAATTTCATTTTTTTGATCTATGTTTAAAACTATCTCTTCTAAAACTGTATAGTGCTTTTGGATCTACATCAACATCAATGACAACAGGTTTATTTATTTTTAAAGCTTCTCTAACTGCTTGGTTTATTTCTGAAACTTTTTTAACCTTAAAACCTTTAGCACCATATAGCTCTGCAACTTTATCAAAAGGTGGACTGCTAATATCAGCTCCCAGGTATCTTTTTCCATAAAAATCTTTTTGATAAGCTTTTTCAGCTCCCCAACTTTTATTGTTCATGACTATAGTTATTGTATTTATCTTATATTCAACAGCCGTACTTAATTCTGAAATTGTCATTCCAAAACCTCCATCTCCCATTAGGCTAATTACTTTTTTATTAGGTTTTGCAATCTTTACACCTAAACCACATGCAAAAGAAAAACCAACCAAACCAAAGTCTAAAGGAGTAAATAAAGATGGAGGGTCATAATATTCAAGAGCATCTGTCGCTTGCAAACAAAGTGTACCTGCATCTAAAGTTATTGCAGAGTTTTTAGGAAGCACTTGTCTTAATTGTTTAAACAAGCCATTGGGCTGAATAGGATAATTTTTCTGTTTAAATTTATCTCTGTTGAGCAAAAAATTTTTTCTTTCATTAAAATAGCTATTGGTCCATTTTTTTATATCAAGAGCAATATTTTGCTTCTTGATTTCTTTATATAATTGATCGGCTATTGTGGCAGCGTCCCCATAAATTCCTACTGTTACAGGAAAGTATCTTCCTATCATTCTTTTTTCTAATTCAATTTGTATGATCTTTGCTCTTATATTTATATTTTCGTAAGAATAAAAAGTTGAATTAAATCCCAGTCTTGTTCCAAGAGCAATTATAACGCTTGCTTCTTTAACTAATTTAGATGCAACTGGATTACCTCTTGGACCCATTTGTCCAGCATTTAGTTTATGATTAAATGGTATAGCATCTCCATGACCAGCTGCAGTTACTATTGGGATGTTTAACAATTCTGCCAATTTTACAACATTTTTATATCTTGATGTATATTTAATTCCACCACCAGCAATAATAACAGTCTTGTTTGAATTACTGATAATCTTTACAGCTTTTTTTATATAATTAGATTTTGCTTTAGTTGAATTTTGGTTAACAAAGGATGAGTTTTTTTCATTGATTTTAAACTTTTCTTTATTTGCTAGAATATTTCTTGGCAGATTAATACATACAGGTCCTCTTCTGGGAGACATTGCTAATTTAAAAGCATCACTGAAAGTCTTTGGAATTTTTTTAGTGTCTTTTACTGTCCAAGTTTTTTTTGTTACTGGTTTAAATAAAGATTGTTGATCAAGACCTTGAAAAGCATCTTCCATTTTATCTTTTGTAGAATATGACCCTGCAATTGAAACAACTGGTGAAAAAGCTGCTTTTGCTTGAGCGAGTCCAGTAACTAAATTTGTAGCACCAGGACCATTTTGTCCAGCAAGTATTATGCCTGGTTGATTAGATGCTCTTGCATATCCATCAGCCATATGTGTTCCAGTTCTCTCATCTCGAACACCAATAAATTTTATATTTTTTTCATGATAAAGTGCATCAAACATTTCCATTGTAGCAGAACCTATTAAACCAAAAACATGTTTAACTTTTTCTTTTTTTAAGGATTTAATAGCAGCTTGGCCACCGGTCAGGTTCTTAGACTTGATCACGAAACTTTTTTAACTTCAGTATCTATATCATCTTTGAAGTGAGGCATTACTTTTTCAGTAAACATTCTGATACTTTTCATGCAGTCTTCATGTTTAATGCCAGGAAAATTAGACCATACCTGTAAGTTTTGAAGATTTAATTCTGATTTAAGTTCATGAATTTTATCTATTACATACTCAGGTGTTCCAAATAACATGTTACGTTTATGAAGAAAGTCATAATTTAACAAATCTAGTTTACCTTTAGTAACAGGCAGCTCTTCACCAGGGTCCATATGGTTTCCAAGACCTCTCCAATGACAAACCCATCTCATATAATTAACCATATGTTCACCAGCCTTTTCTTTTGCCTCTTCCATTGTGTCTGCAACAAACATATCTCTTACTAATGAAATTCCTTCTCCCATTGGCACATTTCTTTTTTCAGCTTCAGATTTTGCATTTTTAAATGCTTCAAATCTAATTTTTAAAGCTTTAACAGTAGGTATCCACATTATCGTATTCAAACCTTGTTGTGCGGCCCATTCAATAGATCTAATTCCATCGACAACTTGGTGAATAGCAGGATAAGGTTTTTGGTAAGGTTTTGGAACAACACTTATGTTTTTCATAATATTTGTTTCAAGATTAACTAAATCTTTATTTGGAGGACTCATATCATGCTGCCAAACATAATCAGGGGAAGGATAAGTATAAAATTCACCTTTATGATTAAAAAATTTTTCTTTCCAAGCTTTTTTTAAAACTGTTAGAGTCTCTTCAAACAATCTAAAATTTTTTGCTTGGTCTTTCATATCTGCTTCTTTATTTAAGTTGATTGCTTCTCTTCCATAAATTCCTCTTCCTATTCCAACTTCAACTCTACCTTTTGATAATTGATCAAGAAGAGCAATATCTTCAGCCATTCTAATTGGATTATGAAAAGTAATTACATTACAAGCTTGACCTATTCTAATATCTTTTGTTCTAGCTGCAGCATCAACCCCCATCATTAATGGATTAGTTAAAGACTCCATTCCTTCATGATTAAAGTGATGTTCTGTATACCAGATGGAATTCCATTTATTCTGATCACAATATTCTGTAATTTCTCTAGTTTCGTCTAAAAGTTTATCGTAAGGTTTGTGTGTCCAGTTTGTTGTATTACAAAAATAACCAAATTTCATTAAAGCCTCCTTTAAAAATTAATTTAAAGACGACCGATCCCACTTTCGTACTTAAGAAATTACGACGAGTTATGTATCGCTTTATTATTTAATACTATTCTTCTTCTATTAGATTTTCAATGATTTTAAGATGTTAATTTAGCAACTCTTTAATGTTTTTATCTAGCTGTTTTTCAAAATTTTTATCATTTCCAGGGTTAGCAGCGCAATGACCATATGGTGAGTCTACAGGTCTTAAAGATGAATGAGATATAAATTTTTTTTCAAATTTATTATCCTCAGTTCTAAAGTATAAATCCTGATTACATGGCATTAGAATTGTTTTTGCTCTTATTGATTTGAGAGCTTTTATATAATTATTTTTATACATAGGACCTTTGCTAATATCATTTAATTGCCAGGTTTTAAGTTTGGACAAAAGATTATTAGCATCCCAGTTTTTTGCATGATCATTTGCCCAATCTTTAAGTAATTCTTCTGCATTTTTAAAACCAAATTTTTTATAAAGTTTATCTCTATAAAAGTCCTGGGAGAAAGCCCAACCCGCATAAACTCTTCCAAATGCTTTTAAACCTTCGACAGGTTGATTTTTATAATTTCCTTTATTAAATTTTTTATCAGCAATAAGTGCTGCTTTAACACCTTCTAAGAAAACATGATTGTGTATTGAAGTTTTTGATGATGAGCAAAAAGGAAGAATTGCTTTAACCATGCCAGGATACTGAGCTGCCCATTGATAAGATTGGCAACCCGCCATAGACCAACCAGTAACTAGAGCAATTTTTTTAATTTTAAGCTTTTCAGTTATAAGTTTATGTTGGCAATAAATATTATCCCACAATGTTACTGTTGGAAATTTAGAACCAGATTGAATACCATTAGTTGGAGAGGAAGATAGACCATTTCCAAACATATTAATTGATACAATAAAATATTTATTTGGATTGATGGCTCTATTTTTACCAATGAAACCTTCATTTCTAATATGGCTACCGGTATAAAATGTAGGAAGAATTATTACATTTGAATGATCTTTGTTTAACTTACCGTATGTTTTGTAAGCTAATTGTGCTGATTTTAAAATTTTTCCAGATAAAAGTTTAATATTTCCTAAGTTAAACTTTTCATACTTTTTCATTAATTAGTAAAGTCTTAGATACTCTTTTACTTCCCAATCTGTAACTGCCTGATGGTAACGCTCCCACTCATCATTTTTATAAGATATAAAAGATTTTTTCATTACAGGCCCCATAACTTCATCAGATAGTTTATTGATTCTTAAGGCCTCAATTGCTTGCATTAGATTTTTGGGTAATCTTTTAATTCCTAATTTTTTAAACTCAGCATCTGTCATTTGATATAAATCTTGATCAGTTGCTTTACCTGGATCAATTTTATTTTTTATGCCGTCCATTACAGAAGATATTGTCATAGCTAAAGCTAAATAAACGTTCATTGTCATATCAGCTGCTCTATTTTCAATACAATATCTATTTTGTGGTAAACGAAACTGTGCAGATCTGTTGTTATGACCATAGGTAATATTAGTTGGTGCCCAAGTAACAGTTCCTCCTTCAAATCCTCCAACTCTAGGAACCAGTCCATTATACGAATTAACTGTTGAGCATGTTATTGCCGTTAGTGCTTCAGAGTTTTTCATTAGTCCACCAACCGCATGCTTTGATTGTTTTGACCAGCCTTTTCCGTCAGTAAAAATATTTTTTCCAGGTTTATTCACATCTTCCATTGAAAAATTAATATGTGCACCAGATCTCCAATCACCTATTGTAGGCTTTGGCATAAATGTAATGAACATGTTATTTTTTTTAGCAACTTCTTTTAAAAGAATTCTTAAGAAAACTAATCTATCTGCCATTTCTAATAAATTCGTGTAATGAAAGTCTAATTCAAATTGTGAATAAGCACCTTCAGCAACAACATCATGCAAATTCCATCCTAACTCTTCAAGAATATCAATTAGCTCTTTTAAAAAATGCATAGAGTCTAGTGAATATTCAACGTCGTAACCAAACGCCTGTCTTCTTGGTCTTATTCCATTTATTGGATCACTATCAATAGCTTTAACTGGTTTTCCATCTTCTCCATATTTCATTGCAATAAATTCAGGTTCAATACCACACATTCCTTTGTATCCTGCGTCCTGTGCTTTTTGCATTGCACGCTTCAAAGCTTGTCTTGGACAAACATTATAAGGCTTGTCTTCCCAGTAAAGATCAGCAAAAATTATTGCCATCGTTTTATCCCACGGACAAATATAAACACTATCTAAATCTGGTAACATTATTTGATCAGAATCAGCAGGAGTTAATTCTGGTACAAAAGATATTGAGTGTACCGCAAATTGAGGTCCTTTACCTAAACACAGTTGTTCAAAATCACTCATAGGGACAGGTTTAGTTTTTGGAATACCATGTAAATCTATCCAACTTGACATTACATATTGAACACCAGCAGCTTTTAAGCTTTTATGAACTGAAGGAATTTTTTTCCTATTTCTTTCAATAGCGTCTTTAAAATTTTCGTAATATATTTTGTTTTTCATTAGGTAAATTATTTTGGCATATCTTCTGGGTCAATTCCAGGAACAAATGTAATTCCTGCCTTTTGCTTCCAATCGTGAGGATAAGCTGCATAAAATATTACACATTTTTCATCACATTCGTAGGCTATATGATTATCCTTTGGAATATAAAGCACATCTCCGGGGTTACAAACATAAGATTTACCATCACAAGTAAGTCTAAACGTTCCTTCCATACAGTAAATAATCTCATCGCAAGTTAAATCCCAAGGAACAGAAACTTTATTTAAAAAATTTAATCCTCCACACATAGTATTGCTTACTTTACTTGTAACAAATGGTTTTATGTAAGATTTGCCTGGTTCCAAAGTGTGAAGTCTATTTTCGATATCTTTAAATTTATATAGTTGTGGTTCTTTAGACATTAATATTCCTTTCAGTTTTAAATTTTAATTGGTTCATTTAATTCTACTTTGTATCCATCTGGGTCTTCACAAAAAGCAATTACCCTCGTTCCATGTTTCATTGGACCTGGTTTTCGAGTAATGTTTACTCCTAGTTTTGTGAGATCTTCACAAGCTTTGTAAACGTCTGGAGTTTCTATACAGATGTGTCCCCAACCGTTTCCTTTATCGTAATTATCTTTTTGATCCCAATTATGAGTTAATTCAAGACATGGAGATTCATTTTCAAGTCCATAGCCGATGAATGCATTAGTAAACTTTCCATCTGGGTAATCAGTTTTTCTTAAAACTTTCATACCTAATGTTTTACAATAAAAGTTAAAAGAAGTTTCCAAATCTTTAACTCTTATCATTGTGTGAGCTAATCTATATCCATCGTTTACATTTTTAGACATTTTTTTTACCTTTCATTATTTTTTTTGATTTCATAGTTGCTTGTATTATTAATTTTTGAAATTTTTGCACTCCTTTTTCCCAATGCGGAGATAATAGTCCACCATCATTTGAAGCTGGTGATGATCTTCCTTCTTGTAATCTTTCGCACATTTCATGATCTTCCTTATGCACACTCCACCATATCTTCTTTGTAATATCAATCTCTTCTTTAGACATAGATTTTCCCTCAGTGGAGTATATTATTCTTTTTTGGCTTGTAATACCTGGTCCAATAGGAATATTTAAATATACGCCTATCTGATTAGGATAATAAGTTCCAATTATAAAGTTTGGAAACAAAGAAAGATATTTTGAAGTTACTGATAAAGCATTACTATTTTTATTATCTTCTTTATCTACATTAACTCCACTTCCATAACAAATCCCATCCACAATTGTATAATGATCTTTTAGTGGTTGATTAGTTGTTGTTTTGTGAACAAATTGAACGTGATATGGTTCAATAAAATTTTCAATAAGGAATTTCCAATTTGTATTAATTTTTCCAAAATCTAAAGTTGCCGCATACTTTATTTTAGTTAAGTCTAAATCTTTAAATTTTGAAATTAAAGGTTTTGCATATTCTTTAAATTTTTTTGCTTTTCCATTAATATTTACAAATATCCAATCATGCCAAATATGAATTCTTATTGGCTTTAGACCGTGATTTTTAAAATTAAATCCTTTGGGTTTATGTACATTTGTTCCTCCAATGTGCGGAGCAGCTTTTAAATTTCCTTGAAGATCATAAGTCCAAGAATGATAAGGGCATCTAATCAATTTACCAATATTTTTTTTTTCATCTACTAGTTTTAAACATCGATGACTACATACATTGTGAAATGCTGTAATTTTATTATCTTCATCTTTAACTAGTAGGATAGGTTTTCCAGCAATATAAACTGGAACAACATCTCCTACTTTTTTAAATTCGTGAGCAAAAGCTATAAATAACCAACCATCAGCTAATGCAGTTTCACATTCTTTATCCCAAAATTCGTTATCAGTATACGATTTTGCGGGAAGCCCAAAAATTGTATTTGTATTTTTAGGGCTTTTAATTTTAACTGAAGTTTTACTTTCAGGCATTTATAGGTTCCTTCTTAATAAATGAAATCTATTTGCGATTTGCCAATATTACAATAAAATATATCGTAGTTAATTATTGGATTTTAAGGAGGTCAATTGGTTAATTCGAAAGACAATATCTATAAGGGCTATGATCAAGCAAAACCAGTTGGTCATGATAAAGAAATTTCGCATACAAATTTTGGCACGCCTGGTGGAGAGTATCTTAGAAGATATTGGCACCCTGTAGCTTTAACTTCTGAAGTAAGCACAACTCCTTTACAAATAAAAATTCTTGGAGAAGATTTAGTTATTTTTAAAACCACAGAAAATAAAATAGGATTAGTCCATAAAAACTGCCCTCATAGAAGAGCGTCATTAGTTTATGGAAAATGTGAAACAAACGGTATTAGATGCTGTTATCATGGCTGGCTATTTTCTCCAGATGGAGAGATTTTAGAAACTCCTGGAGAAGATCCAAATTCAAAACAGGCAGAACAAGTAAGAAAAAAATTTAAATTAGGAGCTTATCCAATAAAAGAATTTAACGGAATTGTATTCACTTATATGGGTCCCCCAGAAAAAATTCCTTCATTTCCTCATTATGATGCATATGACATTTCAGATATTGTAAGAAGACCATATAAAATTAATTATAATTGTAATTGGATACAAGTTCTTGATGCAATTATGGATCCAGTTCATACATCGTTTTTACACGGTCAAAGTTCAGGAATACAATTTTCTGAAGGTTTTGCAGAACTTGGAGAAATAGAATTTTTTGAAAGAGGAATGCAATATCTTGGAGTAAATACAAGAAGAGTTGATGACAATATTTGGGTTAGAGTAAATGAGTTAATACTTCCTAACTTCACACAGGCTGGATCAGCATTCGCTGCAGACGGCACTAAAACTCGATATTTTGGCAGAAGTTCTTTTACTAGATGGGTAGTGCCTGTAGACGATGAGCATTGTGTAGCTATAGCTTGGGGTAATTTTGGAGATAGAGCGGATCCAATTGAATACAACAATAAAGAAGGTTGTGAAAGAATTGAAGCAGGTGAAATTATAGATCGAACTTGGGAAGAAAAACAAAAGAGTCCAGGAGATGCTGAAGCAGTTGAAGGAATGGGATTTATAAGTCAACACAAAGGTGAACATTTAATGCCTACCGATCATGGAATAATGTCGTACAGAAGACATATCAGGAAATCAATAAAAGCATTACAAGAAGGAACAGAGCCCAAACAATTTAAAAATAATGGAGATGCGATCAAAACATATGGTCAAGATACAGTTTTAAGAGTTCCAAAAAGAAATGTAGATGATCGAAAATTTATAAAATCAGTTGGTGCTGCAGTATTGAAATTACAATTTGATTCAGAAAAAATGCCAAATAAAGACCGTGACTCTTTTATAATAAAAGAATTATCTAATATGGAAAAGAACGGAGCATTTTGACAAATAAAAAAATTAAAATTCATGTAAAAAACAATCATTGGGCACCAGGCTCTTTTCCTACCGACGCTGAAGGAGAAAAAAATTTTACAATAACCAAAGAGCGTTTTGATAATGTTCTTAATAAATTTTCAGAAATAAAAGAAAAAATAGAAGTTTTTTTTGACTGGGATGAAGAAAATTTTAAAAAATCAATTTCAAATTCTGATATTTTACTAGCTTGGAACTTCCCTACAAAGAACCTTAAAGAACAAGCCCCAAATCTTAAATGGATACATGTTATTTCAGCAGGAGTAGAGCATTTACTTCCTTTAGACTGGATGAACGATGATTTAGTTTTAACCAATAGCAGTGGAGCACATGCTAAAAAAGCTGGTGAGTTTGGTTTAATGAGTATTTTAATGTTGCAAAACCATATGACAAGATTAATTACTCACCAAAAAAATAAAGAATTTGTTTCATTATTTAGCAATCCAGTTCATGGAAAAACAGTAGTTGTAGTTGGTACAGGATCACTTGGAGGATCGATGGCAAAACATGTTTCAAAATTAGGCGCAAATATTATCGGAGTTAATAGAAGAGGGAACAAAGTTGAAGGCTGTTCAAAAACTATCACAATAGATAAAATTGACAGTGTTTTGCCTGAAGCTGACTTTTTATATTTAGCACTTCCTGAAACGCCTGAAACTAAAAATCTAATTAATAAAAAAAGACTCGACATGTTAAAAACTACATGTGGAATTGTAAATATAGGAAGACAATCAGCAATGGATTATGATGCATTAAGTGAGAAACTTAAAAAAAATCAAATAGCGGGAGCAATACTTGATGTATTTTCTCATGAACCATTAGATAAAAGCTCAAAACTTTGGGATACTCCTAATTTAGTTATTACACCGCATGTATCCTCAGACGATGACGGTAATTATGTCGAATTAACTCTTGGTATATTCTTTAATAATTTAAAACTTTTTATTGAGAATAAAGAATTATCAAACCAAGTTGATAAAAAACTTGGTTATTAAAAACTATATTGAATCTATCGAATTTAAAACTTTTACCTCTCTGGGCTTTTCTAACAAATCATCTATTTTAGATCTATAATCTTTGTAATGGGTTGTTTCTCTATGAAA
Source organism: uncultured Pelagibacteraceae bacterium (assembly GCA_902510635.1). GTDB lineage: Bacteria > Pseudomonadota > Alphaproteobacteria > Pelagibacterales > Pelagibacteraceae > Pelagibacter. The sequence continues at coordinate 533 of CABXCB010000026.1, read as the reverse complement.
ATCTAAAGTGGCAGAATTTTTATAAATTTCAAATAGGTGGAAAGATATAATTTTATCATCTTTATTTTTTTCTTCATAAAAATTATAAAGTTCATTGCCCTCCTCTGATCTTGTAGGTTTTATCATAGACAATATAATTTCCTTAACTTCGTTAACTTTATCTTTTTTTGGATGAAAACTTGCCAGAACTATTATTTTAGACATTGCTAATTTCCTTTAATTCTTAAGAATAATTTATTTTAAATGTACTCTTATATTTCTATTTAGTATCATAATTATATAAAAAATGATCAAAGATATTATTAAAAATTTAAAACCTTCGTCTACACTTCTTATTAATGAAAAATCAAATAAATTAGAAAGAGAAGGTAAAAAAATATTTAAATTTGGTTTTGGTCAATCCCCATTCAAAGTACCCCAAGATATTGTTAATGAACTCAAAAGTAATGCACATCAAAATAAATATCTTCCAATGCAGGGACTTGAAGATTTAAGAGTTTCTATTGCAAGCTACATTTCTAAAAAAAAGGATT
>CABXCB010000025.1 GCA_902510635.1 uncultured Pelagibacteraceae bacterium | reverse complement strand
TCTAGCTCGACAATGGGATTTTTTACCTTAATTTTGCTCATATTTAGATGTATCTAAGTAATTGAATTTCGATTTTTTATATACATATTAACCTAAAAATTATCAAAAGAAATAATTATGCTAGATAAAGTTTTTCCAAAAATACACACTGAAGGATACAAGTTTTTAGTTATATTCATATCAGTAACTATAATTCTATATTTTGTTAATGGATTTTTAGGATTTATTGGTCTTGTTTTGTCTATTTGGGTTTATTATTTTTTTAGAGATCCTGATAGAATCTCAATTGATGATGATAATTATCTGATAAGCCCAGCTGACGGCATTGTATTACAGGTAGTAGACACAAACGGTCCAAAAGAACTTGAACTTGAAGGTAAAAAATTTACCAAGGTTAGTATTTTTATGAATGTGTTTGATTGTCATGTCAATAGAACTCCCTGCGAAGGAAAAATTTCTAAAATTATGTACAAACCTGGAAAATTTATTAATGCTTCCTTTGACAAGGCAAGTGAAGAAAATGAAAGAAATTACTATAAAATTCAAAATACTTTTGGAGAAGATATTATTGTAGTGCAAATCGCTGGATTGATTGCTAGACGAATTGTCTGTGAATCTTATGAAAATCAAGAAGTTAAACAAGGTGAAAGAATTGGGATGATTAGATTTGGAAGTAGAGCTGATATTTATTTTGAAAATTATAAACCACTAGTAAAAGTAAATCAAAAAAACTATTGCTGGAGAAACTTTGCTAGCAAAAAAATAAAATATGGAACAACAAAAAAAAAACTTTAAAATTGTAAGTAATAAAAAAACAAGAGTAATATTACCAAACATGTTTACACTTATTGGAGTATGTATTGGTCTAAGTTCAATCAAATTTGCCCTTGATGCAAAATTTACTTTATCGATTATTTCTATAATAGTAGCTGCAATTATTGATGGTTTAGATGGTAGAATTGCAAGGCTTATTCAAGGAACTTCAAAAGTTGGAAAGGAACTAGATTCATTAACTGATGTAATTAGTTTTGGAGTTGCCCCTGCATTTATAATGTATTTTTGGAAACTAAATGAATTAGGTAGAATTGGTTGGTTGATATGTTTGATTTATGTTGTTTGTGTGGCCTTGAGACTAGCAAGATTTAATGTAAACACTGGAAAAGAGCCATCATGGAGAGATAATTTTTTTGAAGGAGTCCCCTCACCAGCAGGAGGAGTAATAGTTTTGATGCCTTTAATTTACAGTTTAAGCGATATTCAAATTTTTAATATTAATCATAGTTTTTTTGTACCAATGCTATTCGTGGTAGTATCAATTTTGTTAATAAGTAAAGCTCCAACTTATGCATTAAAAAAAATATCTGTTCCTAGAAATATGACTATATTTCTTTTACTTGCTGTAGTTTCTTACTTTGGTTTATTGCTAATATATACTTTTAATACCATGGTAATATCAGGATTAATATATTTTACTATGATACCTGTTAGTTTTATGCACTACAATAAATTGAGTAAAAATTTTAATGAAAAAAATATTTCAAATGAGGAACACGAAGATATTTTATAGATGAAAAATAATACAATAGTCTCTTTAGCGGACTCAAACTATTTTTATTTATTAAATGAATTAGTAGACTCAATTTTAAAATTTCCTAAAGGAAAAGAATTGGATATATGCATACTTGATGCTGGATTATCCAACGAACAAAAAGAAATTTTATCAAATAAAGTTAAAGAAATAAAAAAAGCAGAGTGGGATATAGATGTACCCGGATATAAAGTTGGAAAAAAAGAATGGCTTAAAAGCCAGGTATCTAGAGCTTTTTTACCAAAATATTTTCCAGGATATAAAAAATATCTTTGGATAGATTGTGATGCATGGGTACATGATTGGTCATCTGTTGAACTATATTTTAAAGCTTGTGAGAGTGGAAAATTAGGAATAACCCAAACAATGGGGCCAGGTTATAAAGTAATGTCAAAAGTAAAATGGTTATTTGGCAAAATTGCAGTTATTAAATCTCAAAATTTTAAACACGCTATTAGCTCCAAGATTGGAATTGAAAATGCAAGAAAACTTGCTTTTGCTCCACACTTAAATATTGGAGTTTTTTCATTAGAGGAAAATTCACCTTGTTGGGAAAATTGGCAAAAAAACTTAATAAAAACTTTAAGCTCAGGTAAAATATTTGGATCAGAAGGTCTTGCAATTAATATGAGTGTGTATATTGATGAAATAGAAACAGAGTTTCTTCCACTAAATTGTAATTGGATAGCCAGTAATTTATTACCAAGATATGATGAGCAAAATCAATATTTTGTTGAACCCTTTTTACCAAATACAAAAATTGGTATAATGCATCTTGCAGCAGGGTTATGGAAAGATGGCAAAGATATGAGAATAGATAAAAATGTTGAAATAGATATTAAAACTTTAACTAATAAAACTATTTCAAAAAGCTTAAGATTTAAGAATTAATTGAAAAAAAACAAAATTTCAAAAAATTGGATTAACAGACAAAGAAGAGATGTTTATGTTAGAAAATCAAAAGTAGAAGGATACAGATCCAGAGCAGTTTATAAACTTGAAGAAATAAATAAAAAATTTAAAATATTTCAAAATGGATCTTCTGTTTTAGATCTTGGTGCAGCTCCTGGCAGCTGGACTCAGTATATATCAAAGAATTACAAAAATATCAAATTGGCATCAATTGATTTAAAAAAATTTGATGAGATTGAAAATGTATTTCAAATTGTTGGTGATTTTACAGAAGATATTTATAAGCAAAAAATTTTAAACTTTTTTAAAGGCAAGATAGATATAATTATTTCTGATATGGCAGTAAATACTACAGGGAATAAAAATTTAGATTCTATTCAAACAAGTGAATTGTGTATCGATGCAATGAGGTTTTCTAAAGATGTATTAAAAAAGGATGGAATATTCGTATCTAAAATTTTTGTAGGTTCCACATTTAATGAAATTATAGATGAATCTAAAAAAATATTTAAAAGAAATAAAGTTTTTAAACCACAGGCAAGCAGAAAAGAATCAAAAGAAAGTTTTGTAGTTTGCAGCATGCTACGTTAGTTACTCTTTTTTTTTTTTAAGAATCATATATACAATGACATGGATCCTATAAAAGAAGCTCTTACATATGACGATGTATTGCTTGCACCGAAATACTCAGAAATTCTTCCCTCAGAAACTAAAATAGAAACAAAATTATCAAATAATTTAAGTCTTAAAATACCTATAATTTCTTCTGCAATGGATACAGTAACTGAAGCAAATATGGCAATTGAAGTTGCAAAGTTAGGAGGAATAGGGGTTATTCATAGAAACTTAGATATAAAAAAACAAATATTAGAAATTGGAAAAGTTAAATCTAAAAATTTAAAAGTAGGAGCGGCCGTAGGAGCTGGCCCACATGAAATTAAAAGAGCTGAAGCATTACTTAAAGAAAAAATTGATTTAATTGTTGTAGATACTGCCCACGGGCACACAAAAAAAGTAGCAGAAATAGTAAAAAAAATTAAAAGATTAAAATCAAAAAAAACTACTTTATGTGCAGGAAATGTAGCAACAATAGAAGCAGCTAAATTTTTATCTAAATTAGGAGTTGACATAATTAAAGTGGGTATCGGTCCAGGATCAATTTGTACAACTAGACTTGTTGCTGGAATTGGGGTTCCTCAATTGAGTGCAATCTTGGCAGCAAAAAAAGGAATAGGTAAAAAAAAAATTAGACTTATTGCTGATGGTGGAATTAAATTTTCAGGTGATATATCAAAAGCTTTAGCAGCTGGAGCAGATGCTGTTATGATTGGGTCACTATTTGCTGGATCAAATGAGTCCCCAGGAAAACTAATAAAAAAAAATGGTAAATATTTTAAAAGTTTTAGAGGAATGGGATCAATAGGTGCAATGAACAAAGGTTCAGCTGATAGATATTTTCAAAAAAAACAAAAAGATCTATCAAAGTATGTGCCTGAAGGTGTAGAAGGTTTGGTAAAATATAAGGGACCAGTTGAAAAAATTATCTATCAATTGATTGGAGGATTAAAGTCATCAATGGGCTACTTAGGATCAAAAAATATAAAAGATTTAAAAAACAAACCTAAATTTGTTAAAATAACTAAAGCTGGTTTTTATGAAAGTATGGTGCATAATATAGATCAAGTTTTAAAATAAAATATATGCAAAAAATAATAAAATATTTATTTATAATTTTAATTTTATTAGAACCCAATGCTTTTGCTAAAGAAAACTTTTTTTTAGAAGCAAAAGACTTATTTGATAAAGGAAAAATTGAAGAGTCTAAATTTCTTTTTCAAAGAAATATAGTTTTTAATCCAAAGCATTCTAAATCCTATTTATATTTAGCAAAAATATTTGAAAATCAAGATAATGAAGTTGAAAAAGAAAAAAATATCAATACTACACTTTTATTAGAACCGGATAACGAAGAAGCAATGTATATGTTGATAGATATTAAATTGGAAAAATCAGATATCAACATGGTAGAAGAGCTTATAAAAAAATTTAAAATTATTTGTAATTCACTGTGCGGAAAGATCGATTCTATCGACGAAAGATTAAGCAATATTGATGTTAAAAATGATTCTTGAGAAAAATCTTACTAAGGTTTTGATCATAGATTATGGCTCACAATTTACACAACTTATAGCAAGAAGAATTAGAGAACTTGGTGTTTATTCAAAAATAATTAGTCATAATAAAATTAAATTAAAAAATATATTAAATAATAAGGTAGGCGGTTTAATTTTATCAGGAGGTCCATTAAATGTTTACCAATCAGATAAAATAAAATTTGATAAAAGAATTTTAAATTTAGGGATTCCAATTTTAGGAATATGTTTTGGACATCAAATTTTAGCTAAAGACCAAGGTGGAAAAGTTAAAAAATCTAAATATAGAGAATTTGGTTTAGCTACTATTAAAAAAAAAAATAAAAGCATCCTAACTAGAGATTTTTTCAATACAAATAATAAATGCGACGTTTGGATGAGTCATTCTGATGAAGTTTATAAACTTCCAAAAGGTTTTATGGTTATAGCATCAACCAGAAATTCAAAATTTGCAATAATTGAAAATTTTAAGAAAAAGTTATTTGGAATACAATTTCATCCTGAAGTTACACATACTAGAAATGGAAAAAAAATATTAAGAAATTTTGTTTTTTCTATTTGCAAATTAAAAAAAAATTGGTCATCTAAGCTTCAAAAATCAAAATTAATTTATCAAGTTAAAAATCAAGTTAAAAATTCAAGAGTAATTTGTGCTTTATCAGGTGGAGTTGATAGTAGTGTAGTTGCAAAATTATTAAAAGAAGCGTTAGGTAAGAATTTAATATGTATATTTGTTAATACAGGCCTGTTAAGAAAAACTGAAGAAAAACAGATAATTAATACCTTTAAAAAGAGATTTAAAATCAATCTTATTTATATAAATGCAAAAAATATATTCTTATCCAAACTTAAAAAAGTTTCAGACCCTGAAAAAAAGAGAAAAATAATTGGAAATCTGTTTATTAAAATTTTTGAAAAGCAAGCAAAGAAAATAAAAAAAGTAAAATTTTTAGCACAAGGAACTCTTTATCCAGATTTAATTGAAAGTAAGTCAGTAACTGGTAGCCAATCATCAAAAATAAAGTCACATCATAATGTTGGTGGTTTACCTAAAAAAATGAAACTGAAATTGATAGAACCGCTGAAATATTTATTTAAAGATGAGGTCAGAAAATTAGGAATGGAATTAAAATTAGGTAAAGAAATTGTATTAAGACATCCATTTCCTGGACCTGGTCTTGCTATAAGAATGCCCGGAATTATTACAAATAAAAAAATAAAAATTCTTCAAGAGGCAGATTATATTTATATAGATGAATTAAAAAAACATAATTTATATCATAAAATCTGGCAAGCTTATGCAGCTTTGCTTCCAGTTAAAACTGTAGGAGTAATGGGTGATAATAGAACCTATGAATATATATGTTTGTTAAGAGCAATTACTTCAGAGGATGGCATGACAGCTGATTTTTTTAATTTCAATAAAGAATTTATGCAGCTTGTATCAAATAAAATTATTAATAATATAAGAGGTATAAATAGAGTGGTTTATGACGTAACGTCAAAACCACCAAGCACTATTGAACTAGAATGAATTTTAAATTTAACAAAATTTTAAATAAAAAAAATAAGTCCAAGATTATATGCTTAACGGCTTATTCAAAGAATATTGCTGAAGCAATTGATCTATACACTGACATTATATTGGTAGGGGATTCTTTAGGTTCAGTTCTTTATAATTACTCCACTACTAGAAAAGTAACTTTAGACCAAATGATAGAGCATTCTAAAAGTGCCAGACTAGGTATCAAAAATAGTTTAATGGTTGTTGATATGCCATATAGAACTTATACAAATAAAAAAAGAGCCCTTAAGAACGCAAAAAAAATTATTAAAGAAACTAAATGTGATGCTGTTAAACTTGAAGGTGGTTCATCAATTATTAAAATAGTTGAACATTTAATTATAAACAAGATTCCTGTGATGGGCCATTTAGGAATATTGCCTCAGAGTGTTAAAGGAAAGTTTAAAATTAAAGGTAAAAAAAATAATGAAAGAAATAAAATTTTAAATGATGCTAAGCTATTACAAAAGAAGGGTGTATTTTCCATTGTTTTAGAATGTGTAGAAACATCACTTGCAAAAAAAATAACTAAGTCATTGAAAATCCCAACAATAGGCATTGGTTCTTCCCAAAATTGTGATGGTCAGGTTCTAGTTATTGATGATTTAATAGGATTAAATGAATCAAAAATAAAATTTGTTAAAAAATTTGGAAAAATTAAAAACAATATTTCTCAAGCAGTAAAAATTTTTAAAAAAGAAGTTTTAAGTAAAAAATATCCAACAAGAAAATATTCTTATAATTAGAAGAATTTTTTAAAGGCTTGATTGATTTCTAAGATGTCTAGATCACCCAATCCTCCAACAATTAATTGGATAGCTACGATCAATATTACAATTAGACCAAGATAACCAAACCATTGGTGTTTTTTAATTTGTTTTGCAAAAAATCTTGCAAGCGTTACCACAAGAAGGACCGAAAGTACTAATCCAAAAATCATTAAGTTAAAGTTGTGCTTTGAGGCAGCAACTATAGCTATTACATTATCAAAACTTAAAGTTATATCAGCCAATAAAACTTTATAAACACTCTGAATATATGAAGGTTCTTTTGATGCTTTTGTGGGTGATTTAATTCTTTTCAAATTAAACAGATCTCTTCTAAGATCATTAACAATCCATATTAAAAGCAGTCCACCTAAAATTTTGACATATGCAAATCCAAACAAATAAGATGCAAAAAATGCAAAAATTATTCTAAATATAAGAGCGCCAAATACTCCCCACAAAATTATTTGATTTCGATGCTTTGGAGCAAAGCTAGCAGCTATCAAGCCAATAATTATGGCATTATCAGCTGCCATAATGACATCGATAAAAATTATTTGAGTAAGTATTATAGACTGTTCAATCAAGGTTTATTATTAATACTTTGATTTCTTTGTTCCTTCAATGATTTCTTTTAATTCTTTGTATTCCTCACAATTACAATTGACTAAAATATTTAATCTTTCCTTAGCGAGCTTAATTCTATTAGTAGCTACATATAATTCACCTAAATATTCATTAATTCCAACATGATTTGGTTCTATAGCAAGACCTTCAAGGTAATAATTCTCACCTTTTTCAAAGTCGCCAAGTTTTCTCGAAGTAAATCCTAAATAATTTAAAGTGTCAGGATTATTTGGTTTTTTTTTATTTGATACTAATAATAATTTAAAAGCTTTTTTGTATCTTTTTTCTGCCTTATCAGATTTACCTTTCTTATCGTATTTTTTTGCTGACTTGATTAACGCAACTGCTTTTTCATAATTTGATTTTGTTTTGTTGCTACTATTATCCGATGTACCAGCTGACAAAGAATAGTTAGCTAAACCAAAAACAAATATAATGATTAATATAGATTTTTTTATCATTAGTTAAATTTTTTCATAGTATTTAATGGTTTTAAAATAAGTCCATTTTCTACCAAATTTAATTTTATAGATTTAGCTGTATTCAATGAACTTATATTATCACCATGTATGCAAACTGAATCAATTTCGCAAGGTATCTGTTTTCCACTGTGACAATTTAGTGCCTGATTTTTTACCATACTGAGAACATGTTTTTTTGCTTCATCAGGATTAGTAATTAATGCATGAGGTTTTTTTCTTGATACAAGATTGCCATCATCTTCATAATTTCTATCAGCAAATATTTCACATGCTATTTTCATATTAAGATTTTTTGCTGCTTTTTCCATTTTAGAACCAGTTGGGACTAAATAAATTAGTTCTTTACTAATTTCATTAATGGTTTTTGCAATAGTAGTTGCTAGTTCAATATCCTCACAAGCCATATTATTGAGAGCACCGTGAGGTTTAATGTGTGTGACATTTTCACCTTGTTTAATTGCTAAATTTTGTAAAATTTCATATTGATCAATTATAAGTTTTTTAATCTCACTAGCAGACAAATTCATTCTTTCTCTACCAAAATTTTCAGGATCTTTGAATGAAGGATGAGCTCCAATACTAACTCCATTATTTTTAGATATTTTTATTACCTCGCTCATTGTATCTTCATCTCCCGCATGATATCCGCATGCTATATTAGCTGAATTAACAATTTTAAGTAACTCAGGGTCACTTTCATTATAATGAAGCTTAGATTTTTCTCCTAAATCACAATTGATATTAATTTCCATAATATTAATAGTAGGAGTATAACATGTCATGATCAAAAATATAACAAATCTTGGTGACGCAGCATTGTATTGTGATTTTGGTAATGAAATTGATCAAGAAACTAATTTAAATGTAATTAAATATTTTAAAAACCTAAAAGAACTTAAAATAGAAGGTATAATAAATATAACCCCTTCTTATAATAAATTAATTATTTCATTTGACCAATCAGTTATTAAATATGAAAATTTAAAGAATAAAATTGTAGATTTAAAATTACATAATAAAGAAAATCAAAATAATAAACTAATTAAAGTTCCAATGTGTATTGATGAAGAATTCTCATTAGATATAAAAAGATTAAGTGAAAAGCTCAAAGTAAAGCATGATCAAATTTATAATTCATTTTTTAATAAAGAGTATTATTGTTACATGACAGGTTTTATAGCTGGAATGCCTTTTTTGGGAGATACAAAGGAAAATATTAGATTAAATAGATTGGAAACTCCAAGAGTAAAAGTTCCCAAAGGCTCAATAGGTATAACAGAACAGTTTTGCAATATATATACATATGAAAGTCCCGGTGGATGGAATATTATCGGTAACACGCCCGTTAAAATTTTTGATCAATCTAATCAAGAAAACCCCACATTAATTAATCCTGGTGACAAAGTAACATTTTATAAAATCAGTAAAAAAGAATATCAAAATTATAATGAATAAAAGTTATTTTGAAATACTTAGACCTGGAATTAATTCTACATTTCAAGACTTAGGTAGATTTAATCAACATCATATCGGAATACCTATGAGTGGTGTAATGGATAAAAGAAATTATTTGATAGGAAATAAGTTAGTTGGAAACAGCAATAATATCTCTGCTATAGAATTTGCATATCAAGGACCAATATTAAAACTTAAATCCGCAAAGGTAATTGCTGCTGTCACAGGAAATGTAACTTTTCAAATATTAAGAACTAATTCAAATATAGAAAAGGGAAAATGCTATGAAACATTTGAATTAAATGATGGTGACCAAATTGATATTATTTCGACTAATAAATCAGTGTATGGTTATTTTTTTATAAATGGAGGTTTTAAAGCAGAAACATTTTGGGAAAGTTTTTCAATAAATACAAGAGCAAAAATAGGTCCAAATGAAGGAGCTAAATTTGGTATAAATCAAAAGTTATTTATTAAAAATAAAGAGAACAAATTTCAAAAAAAAAGAATTGAGTATTTAAGTTCTAAAATTGAATTTATAAGAGTATTAAAAGGAACAAATTTTAATTATTTTTCCGAAGAAGGAAAAAATAATTTTTTTACTAAAGAATTTGTAGTATCTAAACTTACCGATAGAATGGGCATGAGAATTGAGGGTCCAAAAATTAAAAATATATTTGAATCAAATATTAGATCGGAAGGATTAATAAAAGGAGTTATTCAAGTACCTGGAGATGGAAATCCAATAATTATGTTATCAGATTATGGAACTATAGGTGGTTATCCAAAAATTGCAGTAGTTATATCTTCTGACTATGATAGACTAACCCAATTAACTCCTGGATCAAAAATCAAATTTAAATCAGTTGAATTAGAAGAGGCAGAAAATCTTTATAAATTATATGAAATTGAAACAAAAAGTATTTTAAATCAAATAAAATGAATTTCTTAAATAAGATTCCAGGCCCATTTTTAGTTTTTTTGGGAGCATGCACTTTAAGTTTTGGTGGATTAATTGTTAAATCATTTGAAGGGGCAAATCTTTGGCAAATTTTATTTTGGAGATCAGTATTTTTTTCAATTGTTGTACTATTTTTTTTAATCTTAAATTATAAAAAAAATTTTTTTAGATCTATTTATAAGATAGGCCTACCTGGAACATTTGGGGGCATTGTTTTATCTTGTGGTTATGCAGGATATGTCTTTGCGATGTACAATACAACTGTAGCAAATGCTAATTTTATTATACAAACACAAACAATTTTTTTAGCGATATTTGGATACATTTTTTTAAAAGAAAAAATATCCAAACTAACACTAGCTTCAATACTTCTTGCTTTTGGAGGTATATTTTTAATGCTTGGAGGTTCTTTGACAACAGGACAAATGCTTGGAAATATTGCAGCTTTTATAATGCCAATTTCCTTTGCAGTTTTAATACTGACTGTAAGAAAATACCCAAGTGTTGATATGATTCCTCTACAATTAATTGCAGGAATTGGGGCTGTTATAATTGGTTATTTATTTTCCACAAAAATTATAATTTCATCTCATGATATATTTTTAGGATTTATTGCAGGTTTTTTCCAAGTAGGCTTAGGATTTATATTTATAACCATAGGTGCAAAAACTACTCCTTCAGCCCTAGTTGGAATAATTATGTTAACAGAAGCTGTATTGGGACCTCTTTGGGCTTGGTTTTTTATAAATGAAAACCCACCTATAGTTGTTTTAATAGGTGGTACTATTGTTTTATCAGCTGTTTTATTACAATTTTTTAATCTTAAAAGAGAAAATCGAAAAAGTTGATGAAGATAGCAATTGTTGGATCAGGAATTTCAGGTTTAAGTGCAGCTTACTACTTATCAAAGAAACATAATGTAGATTTATTTGAAAAAGATGATCATTTTGGTGGTCATGCTTATACCCTTAAAATTCCATATGAGAATAAAAAAGAAGTAGCTATCGATGTAGGATTTATGGTTTTTAATAAAAAAACATACCCAAATTTAATTAATTTTTTTTTAGAAAACAAAATAGAAATAGAAAAAAGTGACAT
>CABXCB010000024.1 GCA_902510635.1 uncultured Pelagibacteraceae bacterium | reverse complement strand
GTCTTATATCAATTGCAGAATTTTTTTCTAATTCATTTTGTTCTTTTCTTCTTTTTTCAATTTCTTCAATTAATCTTGTTTCAGTAAGCTTTCTCTCAACTTCAATAACTTGGTTTTGAGAAATTCTTGCAACTTCTATAGCTTCTTGACTTTTTATTTCAGCCTCCTCGGCTTCTCTTTCTTTCTCTGCTTTTTGTTTTACTGACTCAGTTCTTTCATTGGCTTTTTGTATAGTAACTTCTCTTTCTTGCTTAAATTTAGAAAACTCTTCATTTTTCTTAATTTCTAATTCTTTTTGAATTGTTTCTAAGTTTTTATTTTCAATCGATATTTTTGTATCTTGAGTAATATCGTTTCTTTTCTTTTTTCTTGCTTCAATTTGTTCAGTCAATTGTGTTAAACCTTGAGAGTCAAATGTATTTGCTGGATTAAATTGTTCTATTGGAGTTTGGTCTAGTGAAATTATTGAAACTGTTTCTAACGCTAATCCTGTATGACCAATTGACTCATCAGCAATCTTTGTTACTTCTTTAACAAATTGTCCTCTATTTTCTTGTATTTCATCCAGTGTCATTTTTGCTGCAACTTCTCCTAAGGCATCTGCAAAACGACCTTGGACAACTTCCCTTAAATGCTCAGGGTCAAGAGTTCTATTTCCTAAAGTTTGAGCTGCTGTTGAGACAGCTCTTGGTTCCGGTGGCACTTTTGTAAAAAATTCTGTAACTAATTCTGCTCTCATTCTATCTTTGGTAATTAATGATTTGTCACCTCCTCTTTTTATAGTTAAGCTTAATGTTCTCATACCAACTTGTGTAATATTATGAATTATAGGTAATACGAATGCTCCACCTGATATCACAACTTTTTCACCAAGCATTCCTGTTCTTACGAAAGAAACTTCTTTTGAAGATCTTCTGTAAAGCCAATGCAATAAATAAACTATAATCGCTATTGCTAATGCTAATAAAATTATTGCCGCTATTATATCTGCTCCTCTTGTCATAATTATTCCTCCTTAATTCAAGTTCCTTTTTTTGTATCTTCTAAAGCTGCGCTATAAATAATCATTCCAAATATTATTTTATTTAATACGTCAGCTAAATTATAAATTACATTTAAGCTATTTATGTTTGCACCTCCCGCTAAGTGTTCTATGAAATATCCAATATGATAAATTGAAAAACCTATTGTTATAATTAGTCTATTAGCGAAAAAAGCCATTTGAACGCTTTCATTCCCACATGATGCATTTGTTCTTCCTGCATCTCCCATGTAAAGTTCACCAATAATATAAAGCCATCCAACTATACCAACTAAAAATCCTAGAGTTACACTCATGTATCCGTATGCTCCTAAAAGCTGAGCAATAACCCAAACCAAAGTTCCTACAAGTAATCGCCAAAACATTCCCCTTTTGACATCTGCAACTGATTTTAACATTACATAAAAAGTTAAAATTGTTAGTGGAAATGTTAACAGCCATTCAATGTATCTTAATGCTGTGGGCGCTTGCCCATTTAATACCCATAAGTCTTTTGCATAAAAATAATGGATGGATGACATCAAAGCAATTACTCCAACAAGATTCATTGCTGTTCCCCACCGGGGTGATAGTCGTCCTCTCTCTAAAAAGAAAAAAATTGCTGCACCTATCATTGCAACAGAAATAAGCCAAAAAGATCCTCCGACTATATCCTGTGGTAATAATAGCTTATTCATAATTCCGCATTTCTTTCTTTATAAAGATAACCCAATTAAATATAGAGTTTCTCATAAATCAAATTAAAAATATCATATTTTTTTTAGTTATATTTTTTAGAAGGTTTATAAACTATTAATTTCAATAGAAAAAAAAGAAATAAGTTTAAAATACAATCTTTAGTAGAATTTTTTTTTAACCTTAAATTTAAATAATAATTTTATTTCGAGAAACATTTAATAATTATAATATGAATAATGCTCTCTAAAGTTATAACAATTTCACAACAAAAAGGTGGAACAGGTAAAACTACTTTGGCTGTTCATTTGGCTATGGGTTTTATTAAATATCACAATTTTAAAGTAGCTGTTGTTGATACCGATCCACAAGGAAGTCTTGGAAAATGGTTTATGATAAGATCAGAAAATAAAATAGCAAATGATAACTTAACTTTTAAAACTGCTAGTTTATGGGGTGCACAATATGAGTCTAAAACATTAAAAAAAGATCACGACGTAGTTATTATTGATACACCTCCAAAAATAGAATCTGATGCACGGCCTTCAATAGAAGCCTCTGACTTGGTGTTAATTCCTATGAGTCCATCTCATGTTGATTTTTGGGCTACCGAAGCAATTATTGATATTGCCAAAAAAGCTAATAAAAAAATAATGATACAAATAAATAGAGCAAACCAAAGATCCAAACTTATTATTAAAACAAACGATTATATAAAGAGTCTAAATGTACCAGCGGTAGATACAATAATTGGAAATAGACAAATCTACGCATCATCAATGGGGGAAGGAAAGACTGCAATTGAAAAACAAAGAAAAGGCAGTGCTGTAGATGAAATAAAAAAACTTTCAGACCAAATTCTATCTGAATTAAATTAAAAATGTCCCTTCTTCTGAAAACTACTAAGATAATAAACGATTGGACTGATTACAACGGTCACATGAATTTATCTTATTATATTTTAATATTTGATAAAGGTGCAGAAGTAATTTTATCAAAATTCAAAATGGGTGAACATGCTGCAAAAACAGAAAAAAAAAGTACAATGGTTGTAGAAACTCACACTACATATAACAATGAAGTAAAAGAAGGTGAAGAAGTTGATGTTTTTATTTCTAATTTTGATCACGACAAAAAAAGATTGCATTACAAATTAGAAATGTATGAAAAAAGTAAAAATATTTTGTCTGCTACAACTGAAGTTTTATCTTTGTATATTGATCTAAATCACAGAAAAGTTGCTGAGTTTGAAGAAGAAAAACTAAAGATAATGGATCAATTTATCAAAGAAAATAAATCAAAATTTAAAATTGATAACTTACAATTTTCAAATAAACTTAAAAAATAATTAAAAACAAAAATATATATGGAAGTAAAATTATTATCAGGTGCTTTAGGAGCAGAAATTCAAGGTATAGACCTTGCAGATACGTCTGACAAAAATTTTGATAAAATAAATAGTTTATTGTTGGAGCATAAAGTTATTTTTTTTAGGGATCAGCCTTTAACAAATGATCAACATATTGCTCTTGCTGAAAAATTTGGTCCATTAGAAACTCATGCTTATGTTAAGGGTATAAAAGACTATCCAGAAATCGTAAGAATTATTAAAGCTGAAGATGAAAAAAATCAGTGGGGTGAGAATTGGCACAGCGATGTGAGTTATAATTTTAAACCTACTAAAGCAGTAATACTTAAATCCATTAAAATTCCCCCAGTTGGTGGAGATACTTGTTTCTCTAATATGGAGCTTGCATGGGAAACTTTGGATGAAAAAATAAAAGATAAAATTAAAGATAAAAAAGCAATTCATAGCTCTCTAGGTGCGGAATTTTTTATAAAAAATTATAAAAAAATGGAAGGTAACAATAAAAAAAATTATGATGAATATTCTAACGAACATCCAATTGTAAGAACTCATCCAGAAACTAAGAAAAAAATTTTGTATGTTAATTGGACGTATACCAAAGAAATAATTGGTATGGATAAAGAAGAAAGTGATGAAATTTTAAAACAAATTTTTGAACATCAAGCAAGACTTGATTTAACTTGTAGATTTAACTGGACTGAAAATGCAGTTTGCATTTGGGATAATAGAAGTGTTATTCATTATGCAATAGCAGATTTTTATCCAGGAAAAGGTCTTGGCTATGAAAGAGTAATGGATAGAATTGCTATTGAAGGAGACAATCCTCAATAAGAAATGCATATAGTAGATAAAATTATTTCTAATTTTAAAAATAACAAATCCCTTTATATCGGTGAAAAAATTACAATCTCTGAACACATGATTCAATCAGCTATGTTTGCTGAAAAAGCTAAATCTAAAGATCTTTTAGTTTGTTCTTGTTTGCTTCATGATTATGGACATTTTATTATTGAAGATCCTGATGAGTTAGTAAAAAACAATAAAGATGGTAATCATGAAAGTATAGGCTATGAATATCTTAAAAATTTTTTTAAAAAAGAAGTAGTTGAACCAATAAAATATCATGTATTGGCTAAAAGATACTTGGCTAGAAACAAAAGGTACTATAATCATCTTTCAAATGCATCAAAAGTAAGTTTAAAATTACAAGGTGGTGTATTAAACAAAAAACAAAGTAATGAATTCGAAAAGATGTCTTATTTTAAAAATGCAATAAAACTAAGAAAATTCGATGAATTAGCAAAAAAAGATAATATAAAAATAAAAAATATTGACGAATATAAAAATTTATTAAGTTCTCAACTATTATGAAATTTGATTATATAATTATTGGTGCTGGTTCAGCTGGCTGTGTTCTTTCAAATAGATTGTCAGAAAATCAAAACAACAAAGTTGCTGTATTTGAAGCAGGAGGATCAAGTGATATTTGGAAAGTAAAAATGCCTTTAGCATTATTATATACAATGCATGATCCAAAATATAATTGGAAATATTATTCTGAACCAGAACCACATTTAAATAATAGAAGATTATTTTGTCCAAGAGGTAAAATGATTGGAGGTTGTTCGGCTCATAACGGAATGGTTTTTGTAAGAGGAAACCGAAATGATTATGAAAGATGGGAAAACTTTGGATTAAAGTCTTGGTCTTATGAAAAAGTTTTACCTTATTTTAAAAAAATTGAAACATGGTCTGGAGGAGAAAACCAATACAGAGGTTCACTGGGGCCACTTCCTGTTAATCAGTCTAAAAATGATAACCCTTTGTTTAAAGCCTTTATAAACTCAGCCTCAGAGGCTGGACATACAGTTAATCCTGACATGAATGGAAAAGAACAAGAAGGATTTGGTATGTTTGATACAACAATTCATGAAGGTCAAAGAGCTAGTGCAACAAAATATTATTTAAATCCTGCAAAAAAAAGAAAGAATTTAAATATTTTTTCCAATTCTTTTGTCGAAAAAATTATTTTTGAAGGAAAAAAAGCAATAGGTATCGAAGTAAAAATAAAAAATAAAGTTGAAAAAGTTTATGCTGAAAAAGAGTTAATATTAAGTGGTGGCTCAATTAATTCTCCACAATTATTAATGCTTTCGGGAGTTGGCAATTCAGATCATTTGAAGGAAAAAGGAATTGATGTGGTTAGTGATATAAAAGGAGTTGGTAGAAACCTTCAAGATCATTTGGAAACATATATTATGCAAGAATGTAAAACCCCTGACAGTCTTTATACCTATACAAAATTAGTTCCAAAAGTTTTGGCTGGAATTCAGTGGTTTTTATCTAAATCAGGTCCTTGTTCAAAATCTTTTTTAGAAGCTGGAGGATTTGCAAAATCTTCTCCTGAGAGAGAAATAGCAAATATACAATTTCATTTTTTTCCATCATTTGTTATTGATCATGGTTTAGTTAATCCTAGTTCACATGGATATCAACTTCATGCAAGTCCAAATCACCCAAAAAGTAGAGGACAAATAACTCTTAATTCTTCTAATCCTTATGATTATCCAAAAATATTATTTAATTATTTAGAAGATGAAGACGATTTAAAACAAACTAGAGAATGTATTCATGTTGCAAGAAAAATCTTATCTCAACCTTCTTTAGCAAAACATTCAGGTAAAGAAGTTGGTCCAGGTTCCGATAAACAAAACGATGATGAATTAGATGAATATATCAGATCAAAGGCAGAAACTGCTTATCATCCATGTGGTACTTGTAAAATGGGTGTTGATGATATGGCGGTAGTTGATGAAAATTTAAAAGTTAAAGGAATACAGAACTTAAGAGTTGTGGATGCTTCGGTTATGCCAGAAATTCCTAGTGCAAACTTAAATGCTCCAACTTTAATGATAGCCGAAAAAGCTTCAGATCTTATATTAAACTAATTTTAAAGTTATTTTGTATATTCAAAATTTTGTGTTTCTTCATTAACACTTATAAGTTTTGCTTTATTTCTTAAATGAAACTTCGTAGCCATTTCCGTTAATGGCGATAAGGTTATCAATCTATTTAGGTGATTTGATTTTTTAATCATTTTAAATACTTCTTTTACAATTAATTTTCCTCCCCCTTTTTTTTTAGACCAAACAGTATATGCAATAGCAATTTGTCCTACTTTTTGGTCTCTAAGAGCACTTTGTAAAAAAGCATCTTTGCTTAAGTTATCTAATTCTTTTACTGTTTTGGGTACTTTGTTTGTAAAAGCAAAACACATTATTGCATGAATTTCATTCTTGTATTTTACTCCATAAATTTTTCTTCCATAACTTGTTCTAAATTCATTATCTAATTCTGGTCTTACCGGATCTTCAATAGTATTACATTCTTTTAGGCTTACTAATTCTGCTCCTTTTACCCAGTCAAAAAAATCATTTATCTGTCTATTTATAATTTGCCTATTTTTTCTTATCCTGGCTTTAAATCTTGTATTTAATTTATTTTCTTGCATTTGTGTACATTATTTATCAGTAAACCCAATTAAAGTGCTATTCTGTAAATACAGGTATGCAATTTACTAATTAGTTTATTATTATTTATTTAAATTAATACTTATAAGGCAAATAATCTCAAACATTATTGAAGCAGCAACCATTGAGGTAATTTGGTTTGGATTATCCTTAGTGGGCATTAAACACGCCACATCTCCTCCAATTACATTTTTACCTTTTAAACACTGAATTAATTTTCTAGCTTCATCCATATTAAAACCTCTAAAAGCTGGCTCTAAATTTGCTGTTCCTGGTGCAACTGTTGCATCTAGACAATCTAAATCAAATGTAACATAGATTGGATTATCACCTAATCTATCTAAGATCATTTTTGAACATTTTTCGTGACCTAGTTTTTTATATTCATCCATAGTTATAACTTGGTATCCAATATCATAGCTTGCTTGCAACCAATCTAATGTTCTTGGATTTCCTCTAATTCCTATTTGTGTACTTGTTTTTGGATCTACATTACCTTGTTTAACTAAATAAGATGCCCAATGTGCAGCAGATTTTTTTGCACCTAAAAAATGATCTAACTTCTCATAACAATCTGTATGTGCATCAAAGTGTACTAAAGTAATTTTTTTTCCTTTAGTTAATTTAGAATTTTTTTTTGCTAAACTTTGTACTATTCCTCCAGTAACTGAATGATCTCCACCAATAGATACTACTGGTTTTTCTGTTTTTTCGATTTGATCATAAAAACTTGAAATTCTTTCTATACATTTTTCATTATCGTTTGCCTCAGGAAAAGGAACGTCACCTAAATCATGAATTTTATTATCTTTCCATGGATCTATCTTATATTCAAAATGTGATCTTCTTAACATCGCTGAAATATTTCTAACCGCTCTTGGTCCAAGATGTTGATCTCTTTCAGTTGTGCCATTGCCAGTACTGTGTGGAACACCTACTAAAGCAATATCACAGTTCTTTGGATCAGGATCATTTTTACATCTAAATAATGTTGGAATTCCCCACCAATAAAGAGTTTCCATCATTATTTTATCTTCATCTGAAATCATGAATTTAATATTACATAATTAATAAAAATATAAAGAAGAAAAATTCTATGATATAGGGGCTAATGCCAAGAAAAAATAATAATTCTAGAGGAATAGTTCTCATATTAATAGCAATGATGGTATTTTCAGTACAGGATGGAATTATGAAGCATATCTTTAGTTTTGTGTCACTTTATGAAGTTTATTTAATAAGAACTCTAGTTAGTTTTGGGCTTATATTATTTTTTTTAATATTAACAAAAAAACCGATAGTATTTAAAACTCAATATCCAGTTTTAACTTTTTGTCGTGTAATTCTTTTCTTTTTTGGATTTAGTTCTTTTTATATTTCATTAACTGTTTTGCCTTTAGGTTTTGCTACAGCTCTATTTTTTGTCACTCCTTTTTTAATTACAATTTTTGCACATTTCTTTTTAAAAGAAGAGATAGGACCAAGAAGATGGTCTGCCGTATTTATTGGTTTTATTGGAGTATACATTACATTAAATCCTGATTTTAGTAATTTTAACTATCTTAGTTTGTTACCTATTTTTTGTGCGTTTTGTTATTCATTATCAATGATAATTATAAAAAAAACATCTGATAAAGATAGTGTTTATACTCAAACATTTACTTTTTATTTTGGAGCAATAATTTTTAGTATTATTTTTTATTTTACAATTGGAGATGGACAATTCAATACTTCAAATCATCCAGCTTCTCAATTTATCTTTAGAGAATGGTTTGTAGATCTAGAATCTAATATTTTGTTTATGATTGCAACTGGTGTTACTGCTACAATTGCATTTCTTCTTTTATTTACTGCTTATAGCATAGCATCTCCCGCGGTAGTATCTCCTTTTGAATATTCAATATTATTGTGGTCACCATTAATAGGTTGGATATATTTTAATGAAATACCAAACTTAAATACAGTTATTGGAATATTGATAATTGTCTCAAGTGGAATTTATATTTTTATGCGTGAAAAAGCTCAAGATCAGTCTATAGCTACTGAAAAACCATTGAGATAAATGACAAAAAACTTAGTTCCTACAATAAATATTTCTTCAGTAGTAAAAAATGGTTTTGAGAACCCAAATTCAATTAGGGTAATAAACAAAATTAAAAAAGCCTGTATTGATATAGGTTTTTTTCAAGTTACTGGCCACGGCATAAGTCAAAAAAATATTAAGAAGATTTGTAATGTAGGAAATAAGTTTTTTAACTCTTCTAGAAAAAATAAAAGAAAACTTTCACCAAAAAAATGGAATTTTAGAAATAAAAATATTTATAGAGGCTACTTTCCAAATGATGTAAATGGAAAAGAAGGTTTGGATATAGGCGATCTTAAAGTTACAAAAAAATATGCTAATAGTGTTAAAAATCAATATATTGAATATATTAATCTAAATAAATCTATAGATAAAAATTCAATAAAAATATTATCAAATTATTTTGATGATATATATGATCTGTGCGAAATTTTATTTCAAGGAATAATTAAACTTTACAATAGAGATATTAAAATTTCTAAAAAAGCTTTTTCAAGATATAAAACTTTAAGTACTTTAAGATTTAATTATTACCCAAATCAATCAAGACCAGTTGAAATATCAAAACAGGATGGAGTAGCTCTTGGATGCGAAACTCACGTAGATAGCGGAATATTTACAGTTCTTTATCAAGATAAAAAAGGTGGTTTACAGGTACAGAATAGAAAAAATCAAAAATGGTACGATGTTCCATTTAATAAAAATGCATTAGTAGTAAATACTGGAAGAGCATTAGAATTCTTGAGTAAAGGAAAATTTAAAGCAACAAACCACCGTGTGCTTTGGAATAAAAAAAAGAGAATGTCCATACCTTTCTTTTTTGAACCATCTTATGATTTTAAAATGAATAAATCTTATTTGAATGGTCAAGAATTAAAAAATAAAGGTTTGATTTATGAAAAATTTTTAAAACTCTCTCTTAAAAAATTTATTGAATATCAAAGATAGTTTTAGTTTTTTCTAATCCTATAGTTTGTATAATTAAAATAACCAAATATTGTTAATAAAATTAATGAGAAAACATATACTATATCTTTATTTGGTCGATCAAAATTTTCTGTTTTTAACTCAGTGATGATATCATCCATTTCTAAACCACTTTTTTTGGCCTCACCTTTCCAATTAATTGTATCAACAATAATTTTACCATCTTTTTTTACTAAACTTAAACCATAATTTTCTAAGTTAAATTCTTCATCAAATGTTCCCTTTTTAATTTCAAATAATTTATATCTTTCGCCGTATGGGCTAGGTCTTGTAATTTTTATATGGACATCTTTTTTAGGTTGAAATGCAACTATACTTGCATCATTTAAGTTTATATAATTAAATTTTGGATAAAATTTATTTAAAACAAATTCTGGTGACAAAAATGATATGGATATTACAAAAAAGATTATTATTTCAAACCATCTTAATTTATTTATAAACCATCCTTGTGTAGCTGCTGAAAAAACTAATATTCCTATTAATGATGTTATAATTACTAATATCGCATGCCAAATATTCTCAATCCCGATTAATAATAATTCGTGATTAAATAAAAATACAATAGGCAAAACTCCTGTTCTTAAACTGTACCATAATGCCTGAACACCTGTTTTTAATGGATCCCCACCAGATATCCCTGCGGCAGCATAAGATGCTAAACCAACAGGTGGAGTGACGTCAGCCATTAAACCAAAATAAAAAACAAATAAATGAACAGCAATTAAAGGAAAAATATAACCTGATGCATTTCCAACATCTACAAGTACCATAGACATTAATGATGCAACAACTACATAATTAGCAGTTGTCGGTAGTCCCATTCCAAGCAACAAACATAAAATAATTGTTAAAAAGAGTAAAATAACAACATTATCTTTTGCGATAGATTCAATAACAATAATTAAATTTGTACTTAATCCAGTAGACCCAACAGCTCCAACGATTACTCCAGCAGTTGCTATAGCAACTCCAACAGCAATCATATTAATAGCTCCCTTCTGGAGACCAACAACAGTTTCATTATACCAAATTGATAAATTCTCTTTAAAATTATTATTTTTTCTAGAAGTAACAATTTTGTAAAAAAGATTCACAACAACTAATGAGATAGTTGCGTAATAAATTGAGTAAGAAGCCGTAAGTCTCAAATAAACCAATAAATAAATTAAAACAAATATTGGAATTAAAAAATGAAGACCCGATAAAAAAGTTTCTTTTAATTTAGGTAATTTATCTTCTTCAATTCCTTTAAGCCCAAGTTTTAAAGCTTCAAGGTGAGAAATATAAAAAAGAGCTATGTATGAAATTATTGCTGGTAAAAATGCATGTTTTACAATTTCAAAATAAGTCACTCCTATAAAACTTGCCATTACAAATGCGGCAGCACCCATGACAGGTGGCATAATTTGTCCATTAACTGATGAGGCAACTTCTATTGCACCAGCTTTTTCTTTTGAAAATCCTGATTGTTTCATTATTGGAATTGTAAATGTTCCAGTGGTAACAGTATTGGCAACTGAAGATCCAGAAATCATTCCAGTCATTCCAGATCCAAGAATCGCAGCTTTTGCTGGCCCTCCTCTTGTTTTTCCCACCATTGCAAATGCCAAATCTAAAAAATACTTTCCTCCCCCAGCTGTTTCTAAGAAAGCTCCAAACAAAACAAATAGGAATATAAAGTCTACAGAAACTCCAATTGGAATTCCAAAAATAGCTTCTTGATCAAACCATTGAAATCCCACAAGTCGTTTTAAAGATAATCCTCCGTGAGATATAATTTCAGGAGCATACTGTCCATAATAAGAAAATAATAAAAAACAGATCGCAATAACTACTAATGGTATTCCAATTACTCTTCTTGTGGCTTCTAATAAAATTAAAATACCAGTTGAACCAATTATTAATTCAATCGGAATACTATAGTTGTTATATTTTAATATGTGTAGAACACCACCTCTATCAATTAAATCATCATAAAAAAAATAGATATAAAGACAACATGATATTCCAATAATTCCAATCATAATATCAATGAAATTAACTTTTCCTCGTTTAAAAGTTGGAAAAACTAAAAACGCTAATAAGAGAGCAAACCCTAAATGAATTGCTCTTGCTGGTAAACCTTTGAACATTCCAAAATCAAACATGAATGGGAATGGAGATGCGTACCAAAGTTGGAAAAATGACCAAATGATAGCTATTGCAGAAACAATTTTAAGATGAAAACCAGTAAGCCTTTTTGTTGGTGAGATATCCTCATCAATTTTTGCTTGTATATTAGTATTGACTGGTTGATTCATTTTGAAATCATATACTAACAAAAAAAAGGCCCAATATAAATATTGGGCCTTTTAATTTTTATTAACTAAATTACATCAATCCAGCTTCTTTATAGTATCTAATAGCGCCCTCATGTAAAGGTGCTGATAAACCATCAGCTATCATATCTTCCTTTTTTAAAGATGCAAAAGCAGGATGTTGTTTTTTGAAATCATCGAAATTTTCAAAAACTGCTTTTACTACTAAATAAACAAGATCTGCTTCAACGGCATTACTAGTAACTACAGTAGCTTTAACACCAAAAGTTGTTACATCTTTCTTTTGTCCAGTGTAAGTACCCTTTGGTATCGTTGCTGAAGCATAATAGTCTGCACCATCAATTAAACCTTGAACAGGTCCACCTGTTAAATTAATTGGCAATGCTTTAGCTCCGCAAGTAGCTGCTTGTTCCATAGCACCATTTGGAAATCCTACTGAATAACCAAACGCATCTATTTTACCATCACAAAGTGCTTTAACTTGTTCAGATGAAGTAAGCTCAGTTACAGATTTAAAGTAACCATTGTCTACTCCCATTGCTTTCATAAGCTCTTCCATTGTTCCTCTTTGACCTGAACCAGGATTACCTATGTTAACAACTTTACCTTTTAAACCTTTAAAGTCTTTTACTTTTGCTTTTTTTCTAGCCCAAATTTGGAAAGGTTCGTTGTGAACTGAAAAAACAGCTCTTAATCCTTTAAACTGTTTTCCTTCCCATTTACTTGAACCGTTAACAGCGTGAAATTGCCAGTCAGATTGAGCTACACCAAATTGAAATTCACCTTCTTTGATTTGACCAATATTGTAGTTTGACCCACCAGTTGATGGAGCAGTACATCTGTATGCTTTATCTATACCTTTTTTTCTTCCATGTTCTTTTGCTATTGCTGATTTATGTAACATTTTACAAATAGCATTTCCTGTTTGGA
>CABXCB010000023.1 GCA_902510635.1 uncultured Pelagibacteraceae bacterium | reverse complement strand
TTATTAAATATCATATAATACCAATGGTATCAGCAATTTGGTCAATGCCACCTTATGAGGCTTCACAAATGCCACTAACGTTTTTTTTAAATTTTTTTAAAAACCATGGATTGTTCAAATTAAAAAATAGACCTCAGTGGTATACAGTTGCCAATAGAAGCAAAACTTATGTGGACAAAATAGTTAATCAAATATCTGGAGAGTACTTTAAAAATTATCCAATAAATAAAATTATTAGAAATAAACAAGGTATAAAAATAATTTATGGAGAAGAAAATGAATTCTTTAATTATGACAAAGTAGTTTTGGCAACACATGCTGATGAAGCATTAAAATTAATAGAAAAACCCACACTCGAAGAATTTAAAATACTAAAAAACTTTAAATATAAAGACAATATTGCCTTTATTCACTCAGATGAAACAATAATGCCAAAAAATAAAAAAACATGGTGTTCCTGGAATTCTTCTATGCATTTAAATAATACTGACAAAACATCAGTAACATATTGGCTTAATCAATTGCAAAATTTAAAAATTAATACAAATATTTTTTTAACCATTAACCCCTTTTTACCAATAGATGAGAATAAAATATTTAAGAAAGTTAAATTTACTCATCCGTACTATGACAACCAATCCTTGATTCATCAAAGCCAACTTAACTTAATTCAAAACAAAGAAAATATTTTATTTTGTGGAAGTTATTTTGGCTATGGATTCCATGAAGATGGAATAAAATCATCAATTGAAATGTTAAAAAGCATTAATGATTAAAGATTCTTCAATTTATATTGGTAACGTAATACATAAAAGATTTAAACCTAAAGTTCATTTTTTTAAATATAAAGTTTTTTCAATATTATTAGATTTATCTGAGATAGATTTATTAGATAAATCATTAAAAATTTTTTCATATAATAAGTTTAATATTGTTAGTTTTTATGACGTAGACCATGGACCAAGAGATGGAACTTCATTAAAAGAGTGGGTTATAAAAAACTTAATTGATAATCAAATAAATACTGAGAATATTAAAATTAAACTTTTATGTTATCCTAGAATTTTTGGGTATGTTTTTAATCCTTTAAGTGTATTTTTTATTTATAACGAAAATACAGAACTAATATCAATTTTATATGAAGTTAAAAACACCTTTGGAGAACAACATACCTATATATTTAAAATTAAGGAAAATGATAATTTAATAAATAATACATGCAAAAAAAAATTTCATGTATCACCATTTATTGAAATGAATTGTATATATTTTTTTAAAATTCTAAAGCCAAGTAATAAAATATCAATAATAATTGATCAATATGATGATGAAGGCAAGTTGCTCTATGCATCTCAAGATGGAAACAGAGTTGATCTTAATAATAAAAATCTAATTTTATCCTATTTAAAACATCCTTTAATGACCTTTAAAATTATTGCCGCAATACATTTTGAAGCATTTAAATTATGGATTAAAGGCATTAAATTTGTAAAAAAAAAATTAAAAATTAAAAATAATATAAGTTTAGAAAATTAATGATTATAGATAAAATTTCAGACCTAATAGTGTTTAATACTCTAAAAAATTTAAAACATGGTTTTATCGAAATAACTAATTTTGAAGGAGAAGTATTAAAATTTGGAAATATAAATGAGAAACTTAAGGCAAAAATAATTATTAAACATCCAAGTTTGAATTATAATTTAATAAAAAATGGTAGCATAGGTCTAGCCGAAAGTTATATGCAAGGTTATTTTGAAACTGATAATCTTTCAAATTTAATTGAGATAACAGCAAAAAATATAAAGTTAATTTATAAATTCTCTGGAATTTTAGATTTTTCATCAATAAACTTTGTTAAAAATAAAATTGTAAAAAATACAAGAAAAAGAAGTAAAGTGAATATTACTAAGCATTATGATCTTGGAAACGATTTTTTTTCTTTGTGGCTTGACAAAACTTTGACTTATTCGAGTGCAATTTTTGAAAATGAAAAGCAAACTTTATCAGATGCTCAAAATAATAAATATCAAAAATTAATTAATCTTCTAAAACCCAAAGATAACAGCAATGTTTTAGAAATTGGATGTGGATGGGGTGGTTTTGCAGAATACTTAGGTAAAAATTATAATGTTAAATTAGATTGTGTAACAATCTCTCAAAAACAATATGAATTTACAAAAAAAAGAATATATAGCGCAGGTCTAAATGAAAAAGTTAATATTCAAATAAAAGATTACAGAGATTTAAAAGGAAAATATGAATCGATAGCTTCAATAGAAATGATTGAGGCAGTAGGTCACAACTATTTAAAAAGCTATTTTAATACGATAAAAAAAAATCTTACTATTGATGGTAATGCTGGAATACAAGCAATTACTATTGATGATAGTTTGTTTGATAGATATAAAAATAAACAAGACTTTATACAAAAATATATTTTTCCTGGTGGCTTTTTACCTTCAAAAAAAAGCTTACATAAATATGCTGATGCTAATGGATTAAAGTTTAATGAGTATAATTCATACTCAAAACACTATTCTGATACCTTAATAATTTGGAGAAAAGAGTTTATTAAAAAGTGGGACATAATTAAAAATCAAGGATTTGACGTAAGTTTTAAAAAAATGTGGGAATTTTATTTGTCATACTGCGAAGCAGGGTTCAAGTCAAAAAATATAGATTTAATACAATTTTCACTATGCAACAAATAAAAATAATAAAAATTATATTTGCATTAATTGCAACAATTTTATTAACTAGTTGTTCAGGAAATAATATGAAACCAACAGACTTTAAAGACCAAAAACCAAGATTAATCATAGAAGAGTATATGTCCGGCAATGTAAAAGCTTGGGGAATTTTACAAAATAGAGCAGGAAAAGTAACACGACAATTTTCTGCAGATCTGAATGGCAAATGGGATGGTAAACAGTTAATTTTAGATGAAAAGTTTATTTGGAATGATGGAGAAATTCAAACAAGACAGTGGAAAATTGATAAAATAGATGCACATAATTATGAAGGAACAGCAGGAGATGTAGTTGGTAAAGCAAAAGGATATTCTTATGGACCTGCATTTAAATTTGAGTATGTTTTGTTAGTACCAGTAAAAGGTAGAGAAATAAAAATTACTTTTGATGATTGGATTTTTATGCAAGATGAAAAAGTTGCTATTAATAGAGCAATAATGACTAAGTTTGGTATAAAAGTTGCCGAGCTTACAGTTATGTTTGTTAAAGATTAATTTTTTTTTTGAAATTTTGTAAGTTTTTTAATTAAATAAAAGTAAATTTTACTAGGCAACAAGCTAAAAAACTTAAGAGTTAATGTAAGTTCTTTTGGAAAATGTATTTCAAAAATATTTTTATTTATTAAACCATCATAGATTGTATTAGCTGCAAATTCAGGTGTTTTTAAAAATGGCATTTTAAAATCATTTTTATCTGTCATTGGTGTTTTAATAAAACCTGGAGATACTAAGCAAACTCTTACGTTGTGCCTTCCAAAGTCAAAATATAAACTCTCAGCCAGATTGTTTAAAGCTGATTTAGAAGGACCATATCCCGTTGAATTAGGTAAACCTCTATATCCAGCAATTGAGGATACAATAGTAATTATACCGCTATTCTTATTTTTGAAATGCTCTTCAACAGCTTTAATGCTATTAACAGTCCCAAAGAAATTAACCTTAAAAACATTCTCTATTTGCTCTACATCTATATCCTTTTCTTTTTTTGGATTCCAAGTTCCAGTAGAAAAAAAACAGATGTCCACATCCCCATAATGACTTTTAATCTGTTCAAATACTTCTTTACATTTAGTTTTATCAGTAACATCTAAAGGGAAGGATTTAATATTTTCATTAGATTCGGATATTTCATTTAAAATATTTTCTCTTCTAGCAGAGATTGCAACACTCCAGTTCTCATTCGCAAATTTTAATGCCAAAGCTTTACCAATTCCGCTGCTTGCGCCAGTTATCCATATTACTTTTTTTGTCATATGAAACTATAACATATTTACATATTTATATTTATGAATAAATTGAATCTATAATATTTATATATGGATGATGTTGTAATTATTGGAGGCGGCATAATTGGAGCAGCAAGTGCTTATTTTTTATCGAAGGAAGGAAGAAAAGTAAAAGTTATAGAAAGAGATCCGACATATAAAAATGCATCTTTTCCATTATCTCTTGGTGGTTTTAGAAGACAATTTTTTCAAAAAGAGAATATTTTGCTTGGTAAATTCGCTAGAGAATTTATTTATCAAATACCAGAATTGCTAAAAACTGATAAAAATCCCAATCCTACAGCTAGCATGGTTCCAAATGGGTATTTATTAATGTTTGGGCCCGAACATGCTGAAGAACAATACAGGGCATTAGAAAATCATAAAGCTTGTGAAGCAGGAACTAAAAATATTAAAGGCTCTGAATTATCGAAAGTATTTCCGTATATTAATAATGAAGGAATTGAAACAGCAACTTTCACGGACAATAAAAGTGAAGGTTGGATTGATCCATTTATGTTTCATAGCGCCTTAAAAAGTAAGGCTATTGAACTTGGGGCAGAGTTTATTAAAGGTGAAGTAAAAAGTATTTCAGAAATAAAAGCTAAAACTATTATTTCGGCAGCTGGATGTTGGACAAAAGAATTACTAGATGACATTCCGGTAGTTCCACAAAAACATACTGTATTTAGAGTTAAGTGCCCAAAACATATTCCCGAAATGCCTTTAACTGGAGATTTAACAACAGGCGTTTATTGGAGGCCAGAGGGAAAAGAATATTTAGCCGGATCACCTCATTCTGTATTTGATGCAACAGATTTGGAGCCAGCATGGAATGATTTCGAAGAACTAGTTTGGCCAGCTCTTGCAAAGAGAATTCCTGCATTCGAGGAATTAAAATTAACTGGTGGATGGGCAGGATATTATGATTGCAATAAATTAGATAATAATGCCGTAGTTGGCAAGCATCCCAAGTATGAAAACGTTTATTTAGCATCGGGCTTTACTGGTAGAGGATTAATGCAAGCCCCGGGAATAGGTAGAGCGTTAACTGAATTAATTACGACTGGATCATATCAAACAATTGATATTAGTGATTTTGCTGTTGAAAGAGTTTTAAATAATAAGGTTAGGCCCGAACCTTACGTTTTATAATATTATTAAGTACCACAAAAAGTTTTATATTTTTTATCGCTAACTGGAGCAGGGGATTGATAATCAATATTTTCTTTTGTTTTTTCATATGGTTTTTTTAATACATTAATTAATTTTTTTAATGGAGATAAATCATTGTTATTTGCAGACTCTAATACTTCTTCAACTTTATGGTTTCTTGGAATAACTAAAGGATTAACTGACTTCATTAAACTTAAATACTTTTCAGGCGTATTATTATTTAGCTTTAATCTTTCCTTCCATCTTTCTTTCCATATAAGAAAGTTTTCATCATTATAGATTTTACTATGTTGAAAATTTTCATCCATTAAAAAACAAAACGTATTTGTATAGTCAGCCTTATTTTTATGCATCCAGGTTAATAAATCTAATATTAAAACTTGATCTTTTGGATCTTGACCAAATAAACCTAGTTTATCTCTCATCATATTAATCCATTTAGTCTCATAACTTTTGTCGAAACTATTTATTGCTTCAGTTGCAACTTCAATTGCCTTTTCTTTGTTTGTATCAATAAGAGGTATTAAACATTCTGCAAATCTTGCCAAATTCCATTTTGTTATACTTGGTTGATTGAAATAAGCATATCTACCAAATTCATCTATTGAACTAAAAACAGTTTTTGGATCATAGGTATCCATAAAGGCACATGGGCCATAATCAATAGTTTCACCTGATATAGACATATTGTCTGTGTTCATAACACCATGAATAAAACCAACACGCATCCAATTAATTACCAAGTCAATTTGAAGTTCAATTAAAACTTTTAATAAATCAACTGCTTTGTTTTTAGATTTTTTAATATTTGGATAATGACGCTCTATAGTATAATCAACTAAAGTTTTTAATTCACTTTCATTTTTTCTCATAGCCACATATTGAAAAGTTCCTACTCTTAGATGACTAGAGGCAACTCTTGTTAATATTGCACCCTGTAATATACTTTCTCTTACTACATCTTCACCTGTCTTAACTACTGCTAAACTTTTTGTTGTTGGTATATTTAAAGAATGCATTGCTTCACTAACAATATATTCCCTTAGCATTGGACCAAGTGCAGCTCTTCCATCACCATTT
This sequence comes from uncultured Pelagibacteraceae bacterium, assembly GCA_902510635.1. Taxonomy (GTDB): domain Bacteria; phylum Pseudomonadota; class Alphaproteobacteria; order Pelagibacterales; family Pelagibacteraceae; genus Pelagibacter. The sequence continues at coordinate 6,957 of CABXCB010000023.1, read as the reverse complement.
CTTGAAAAAGGTGTTTGACCTGATCCTTTAAATTGAATGTCAAATCTTTCATTATTTTTTGAAATATGTTCTCCCATTAAAACTGCTCTACCATCTCCAAGCATAGTAAAATGACCAAATTGATGTCCTGCATATGCCTGCGCAATTGATTTAGAACCTTTTGGCAATGAATTTCCTGAAAATAAATTTGATAAGTCTTTTTTGTTAGTTAAAGAAAAATTTAGTCCTAGTTGTTTTGCTAAATTATCATTTAAAATAATTAACTCTGGGGATTTTACTGGGATAGGAGAAGTGTTAGAAATAAAAGGTTCTGGGAGTTTTGAATAAGTATTATCAAAATGCCAACCAATGGTCATTCTAAATTAACTTACTTCTGCTTGGTTTTCTTTTGGCTTAACTTCAGTTTTGAATTGATTAGATATTTTTTGGACTTCTACTGATGAAACTTTATATTCAGCACACATAGTCTCTTCATCTTTACCGTGTCCTGTTACCATATTAACCATGTGTTCAGGAAAATGAAACGTTGTAAAAACAATTCCTTCTTTTACTTTGTCAGTGACTTCTACTTTTAAGGCAACTTCACCACGACCAGAATAAAGTCTACCAATATCGCCAGTATTTAATTCTCTTTTCTTAGCGTCTATAGGGTGTACTAATAATACATCTTCTGAAACAATATTGATATTACTTGTACGTCTAGTCATTGTAGCAGCATTATAGTGTTGAAGAACTCTACTTGTAGTTAGAATTAATGGATAATCTTTTTGATTAGTTTCAATTTCCGTCGACTCTTTAAAATCAAAATTCTTTAGTCTACCTTTGCCAAGTTTAAATGTTTCTTTGTGTAAAATTTGAGTATCAGTACCATCTTCTTGAACAGGCCATTGTAAACCAAGTTTTCCAAGTCTTTCTCTTGTTACTCCTTTAAAAAATGGAACAACGTCTGCTATTTCAGCCAGTACTTGATCGGCATCATAACTAGGCTGATTAAATCCTAATTTTTGCATCATGTCTGTTACAATCACACCATCTGGCTTTGTTCCTGGTAGTGGTGGAACAGCTTTATTAACTCTTTGAATTCTTCTTTCGGTATTAGTAAATGTTCCATCTTTTTCTAAAAAAGTTGTTCCTGGCAACACGACTGTTGCAAGTTTTGCAGTCTCACTCATGAAAATTTCCTGAACCACTAACAGTTCAAGAGAATTCATGGCATCTACTACATGAGCGCTATTTGGATCTGTTTGGACAATGTCTTCTCCAATAATCCAAACCGCCTTAAGTTCCTTATTGATGGCCCCATCAAACATTTGAGGAATTTTTAACCCAGCTTTTGTTGGATGAACTACTCCGTATTTTTCTGTATAAAAATTTTGATTTTTTTTATCTGAAACTTCAAAATATCCTGCTCCTTGGTGAGGTTGACATCCCATATCAGCTGCACCTTGAACATTGTTTTGTCCTCTTAAAGGGTTAACTCCAACTCCTTTTCTTCCAATGTTTCCAGTTATCATTGCAAGATCAGCAATCAACATTACAGTTTTAGAACCTTGTTCTTGCTCGGTAACTCCAAGACCATGAAACTCCATTGAATTTTTTGCTGTAGCATAAGCAATAGCAGCTTCTTTAACTATTTGTTTATCTACACCTGCAACTTTAGCTAATTGATCAACATCTTGTCTTTCAATTTCTTTTAAAAAATTATCAAAACCTTCAGTTCTGTCTCTAACGAAGTCTTTATCATAAAGTTTTGACTTAATTATAAAATGCAACATCATATTTAATACAGCCACATTCGTTCCAGGTCTTAATTTGATATGGTAATCTGCAAGTTTAGCAAGTTCAGTGGTAATAGGATCTAATACTATTAGTTTTTTACCTTTCATTACTTGTTGTTTAATTTTTGCACCTGTTACAGGGTGAGCATTTGTTGGATTGGCTCCAATAACCATAAATAAATCTGCGTGATAAATATCTTCTGTAGAATTTGTAGCTGCTCCAGTACCAAAAGTTTGTTGCATTCCCCAAGCAGTAGGTGAGTGACAAATTCTTGCACAACAATCAATATTATTAGTTCCAATTGCTGCTCTAATCATTTTTTGGAAAACATAGTTTTCTTCATTAGTACATCTAGCTGAAGAAATACCAGCAACCGCGTCAGGACCATTTGCTTTTACAATTCTATTTAATTCTTTTTTAATAAAGTCATATGCCTCATCCCATGATGCTTCTTCAAATTTGCCATTTCTTTTAATTAATGGAGTTTTTAATCTATCTGGATGATCATAAAAACCAAATGCATATCTACCTTTAATACATGTGTGTCCCGCGTTTACCTCTGTTTCTTTTGGAGTATCTATTGCGATAACTTTATTATCTTTAATAGAAGCTTCTAAGTTACAACCAACACCACAATAAGAACATGTAGTTCTTACTTTTTCATCAACAGCAACTGATTTTGATTGAAACACATCTGATATTGCGTCTGTTGGACATGTATGAGCACACGCACCACATGATACACAAGATGAATCTCCAAATAACATATCGTTATCTGTTGTAATTTTAGATTCAAAACCTCTGCCACTCATGGTTAAAACAAATGAGCCTTGAATTTCATCACAAGCTCTTACACACCTTCCACAATTAATACAATTATCTAGATTCATTCTCATATAATCATGAGACGTATCTTTAGGAATACCCTTGTGTTGTTTTGGACTATTATATCTATGATCAGATATACCCAAGTCGTTAGCAACATCTTGAAGTTCACAATTATTATTTACTTCACAAGTTCCACATTCCATTGGATGATCTGTTAAAACTAATTCAACAATATTTTTTCTTAAGTCTGTTAAATTTTCATTATTTGTAAAAATATGTTGATTTTCACCAATAGGAGTATGGCATGAAGCTACAACTTTTGTTGGACCGTCTTTTTCTAAAGCCACTTCAACTGAACAAACTCTACAAGCCCCATAAGGAGCAAGATTAGGATCATCGCATAAAGTTGGTACTTTTTTTTCTCCAAGATAACTTTTTACAAATTTTAAAATAGAAGTATGTTTAGAACCAATTTCATATGGTTTACCATCTATATAAGCAATTTTTCTTTTTTCTGAGCTCATTAATTTTCTTTTACCATATCATTTTTCATTTCATCTCCAAAATACTTTAGTATATTCATTATAGGAGTAGGTATTGCCCCACATAAGGCGCATAAACAACCTTTTTTCATTGTTACTAACAATTCATTAAGTAGTTTTAGAGGGATTTTGGATGTTTTATTTTTTAATTGATCAAACATCTCTTTTCCTCTGTAAGAACCAAGTCTTCCCGGAAAACATTTTCCACATGATTCTTCTGCAGTGAATTCAAATAAATGATGAATATAATCAACCATAGGAAAATCTTTTGGTATACTTACTATACTTGCATGGCCCAACATAAAACCAGCTGCAGTAAATTCTTGAAAATCAAGGTTTAATTTTTCAACTTCTTTTATAGGTATTACTCCTCCTAAAGGTCCTCCAACTTGTAAAGCTTTTATAGGTTCTTTAAATCCTCCGCCTATATCATACAAAACTTTTTTCATCGGCGTTCCCATTTCAATTTCATAAACACCTGGATTATTAAAAAAACTATCAAGACAAACTAACTTTGTACCAGCTGATTTTTTATTTCCAATAGCTGAAAATTTTTCAGGTCCATTTATTAGAATTCCAGTTGCTGCTGCGAGCGTTTCCACATTATTAACAACAGTAGGTTTTTTATATAATCCTTCGGTAACAGGGAAGGGAGGTCTGACATCAACTTCGGCTCTTCTACCTTCTATAGATGCAATTAATGCTGTTTCCTCTCCACATATATATGCTCCTTGGCCAATACAAATATTTAAGTCGAAAGAAAATTTTGTTCCAAGAATGTTATTTCCTAGCAAGCCCTCTTTTTTTAAAGAATTAATTGAAGCATTTAAAGCTTCAATTGATTTAGGATATTCACCTCTTATATACAAAACTCCTTCATCACTTCCAATAACATAGCCACAGATAATCATGCCAAATATTACTTTTAAGGGCTGATCTTCTAGTAAATATCTATCCGAATAAGCTCCAGAGTCACCTTCATCTGCATTGCAAATAACATACTTTTTTCCTGATTTTGCTTTACTACAAAAATCCCATTTCATTCCAGTTGGAAAACCAGCACCACCTCTACCAGTTAAATTTGAATCTAAAAGAGATTTAATTATTTTTTGTTTGTCAGCATTTATAAATTTTATTAAATGTTGTTTAAACTTATCAAGATCTGAAGTCTCATCATCCATTAAAAAACTTGTTGAAGCAAAGCTCTTTGAAAAAAATTTTTCTTGCTCTAAATCTTTACCTTTAATTATATCATCAATTTTATTTATGTCGTTTCCAGCATAATTTTGCCCATTGTAATGGAAAGCATTATTTTCATAGCAATATCCTAAACAGAACATTTCACCAACTTTATCATCACCAAGTTTATCTTTTAATTTTTTCTTTAATGGCTCTTGTGTTCCCGCACACATACATGCACTTCCATTACAAACAAAAGCTTTTTTCTCTCTGTGAGCTGGTCTTAAAAATTCATAGAAACTCTCAGCTCCGTGCAAAGTAGAAAGTCCCACATGGTATTTGTCTGCAATCTCTTTCATTCCTTCACCGTTTTTGGAATTTAAAGACCTTTCAGATAATTTTTGAAATAAATTATCTTTCAAACCTATTCTTCCTGATAATTTGCTTATATTTTTTGACATATAGTTTAAAATAAAACTCTTTCTTTGTTTGTATATATATTGAAACTATCTTTTTTTACAAAGCCTAATAATGTCATATTAAACCTTTTGGCCAAATCTATTGCAAGACTCGTTGGCGCACCAACTCCAGCCATAAGGCCAATATTAGACATTAGTCCTTTTTGGATTAATTCAAAATTTAATCTTCCTGAGCATGCAATAAATTGAGAATGATTATCAATTAGTTTTTTTTTATGTGTATGGCCTATAAGTTTATCTAAAGCATTATGTCTTCCAACATCTTCTCTTGTTGCAATCACTTTTCCATTTTCATCGATTAAAGAACTTGCATGAATACCACCTGTTTTAGAAAATTCAGATTGCTCGCTTGTTAGCAGTTCTGGAGATTTTAAAATAATTTCTTTTTTAATTTTAGGATAAGAGATATCTAATTTATTTTCTTTAATTACTTCAACTGTTTCAAGAGAAGTTTTTCCACAAACTCCACATGAAGAATTAGTTATAAAATTTCTTTTTATTTTTGCGATATCAATGTTTTTAGTATTATTTATAGTTGCAACTATTTTATTTTGAATATTAAAATCTCCTACTTTTTCTCCTATTTTTTCTATATTTTCTATATCAGAAAAATTTTCTATTATTCTTTCATTAAATAAAAAGCCAGATAGTAAATCTTCATCATTTCCTGGCGTTCTCATTGTAATGGATAATTGATCTGTTGCCCACTTTCCATCAACCTTATATTTAAGATTCATTTCAAGAGGTTCTTCTACCGAAACAGAATCTTTTATTTCTTCAGTAGAACTTCCTTTTAACTTTACAACATTGTATTTTATATCCATTTACAAAGGGTATTTTTTTTTTAAAATCAATCGATTTAAAACTACTCCAAAAACTAAAACAATAATAGTACCTGAAATAATTGGATTTATTATATAATCTAAAGATACGCTTCCCATTATTACAATTATAGGATTACCGCCTGCTGGGGGATGAGTTATATTTAACATAATCATTAAAGCCACACCCGCTCCAACAGCTATAGGTAAATTAATATATAAAGGCAAAGGAATAAAATACAGAACAAATAGACCAGCCAAAGATGTTGCTAGATGACCAAAAAAAATATTTTTTGGTTGTGCAAATGGACTTTCAGGATATCCATAAAGCAAAACCATAGTAGAACCAAAAGAAGCAATTAAAAAAATTCCAAATTCTGTTTTATATGTAAGAAGGGTTAATGCACCAATTGTAATAGCAGAAAAGAAACCAGCAATTAAAGCTTTTATAATAAGTGAACTTTTCATTTTATTATTTTAGTGCTTTTGAAACTGCTTTAAAAGGTAATAACAAACAATCTTTTCTAGAAATATTTTTTTTATCAAAAATTTTTTTAAAGATTTTCCATTCTTTAGGAATATTTGTAAGATTATCTTCAAAAAAATTTTCAATTACATTTAATAAACTTTTAATACTTTCGACTGGTTTATTAATTGAACTACTTGATAAAAGACTTACAGAGGCCTGACAATATATGCAAGATTTACACTGATATCCAAAGTCTATAATTTTATTTTCTTTAACTTTTAAGCTTATTTCCATTTGATCTCCACAAATAGCATTTTTGTGTGTAGCTTTATGGGTGTGGTCTTTAATTACTTTGTTATTTTCAGTATTTGACGCAATTTGTAAAATTTTTAGGTCCATTTTAAATTCTTTTAATAAACAATTAATAATTTATATTTCTTTTGATGATTGAAAACAACATTCTAGGTATAATTTTAGCAGGGGGCAAATCAAGTAGATTTGGTGAAGATAAATCAACTGCAAAATTAGGTAATAAAACTTTATTAGATCACACCATAACCAAAATAGAAAATGAGTTTAATGAAATTTTAGTGATTTCAAATAATAAAGAATTCAATTTTAAAAATAATAAAATTCATATTGTAGAAGATTGTATTGAAGGGCAACTTGGACCATTAGTTGGTATACTCACAGCAATGAAATGGGTTATAAAAAATAAAAAAAACTATAAATGGATAGCATCGTTTCCGTGTGACACACCTTTTTTTGAAATTAAATTAATAAGTGAATTAAAAATTAAAGTTAAGGTAACATCAAAAAAACTTATTTTTTTAAATAGTAATAAAAAAAGACATAATATT
>CABXCB010000022.1 GCA_902510635.1 uncultured Pelagibacteraceae bacterium | reverse complement strand
TTTTTAGAAGGTTTAATCTCATGCTTAAAATCAAATCTAAAATCTCTATCTCTATATGCGTAGTTCCATAAATAATAAATTAGTGTGCCTCTGTTTGGGTTTGCATGATAAGCAAGGTTATTTTTTTTTTTATTTAATCTAATATTTAAATTATTTGATCCTTGAAATTTATCACATTTATTCTGATACCAAACCGGGCTATATTTTGGTTCAGTTTTACATACTCCTTTGGGAGATTCGTCTAAATTTAGATATTGATGATGACCATTATTGTAAAGCCATTTATTGAAGAAAAAAATATTATCATTATACCGAGAGGCAAAAGCTATATTTGACCACAACAAACCCAGAACCACGATCCCTAAAAGTTTTTTCATAATAAAATGTTATCAAAAACTTCTAGAATAGACCATTTGATTTATCTCAATCTAGCCTGATTTATATAGATCTAGACAATGAACACTAAAAAGTTTTTTGTCATCAACCCAAGTTTTCTTAATTTTCCATCCAGCTTCATTAGCTATGTTTTTGAAGGATTTAATCGTATATTTATGAGAATTCTCGGTGTGAATCTCTTCATTTTTTTTAATTAAATATTTTGAACCATTGATTTTAATATTATTATTTTTTTTAGATTTTAATCTCATCTCAATTCTTTTTTTTGATTTATTATAAATCGCTAAATGTTCATAGGAATTTAAGTTTATATCTCCACCCAATTCAGTGTTTATTCTTTGTAAAATATTTTTGTTAAATTTTGCAGTTACACCTTTTTTATCATCGTAAGCAGAAATTAGAGTTGGAATATCTTTAACTAAGTCAGCACCAATAATAATTTTTTTGGCTTTAAATTTTGATTTAAGCATTTTTAAAAATTTAACAGCATCTTTTCTTTCAAAATTACCAATGGTTGATCCTGGAAAAAAAATAATTATATTTTCTGATGAATTGATTTTAAAAGGCAGTTTATTATTTCCCGAGAAGTCATATCCTTTTGGTGTAATAGCTACTTTTGGAAATTTCTTTTTAAAACCTTGAGATATTTTGGTTATATAATCTTCAGAAATATCTAAGGGTATATATTTCTTTGGCTTATCTAAGCTGCTGAGAAAAATAGCTATTTTTTTGATGTCTCCAGCGCCTGGTTCAATTAAAACTGCCCTCTTACCTATTTTATTAGCAATTTCAATTTTATTGTCTTTTAAAATTTTTCTTTCAGTTCGTGCTGGGTAATATTCTTCTAACTTAGTAATTTGTTCAAAAAGTTTTGATCCATGAAAGTCATAAAACCATTTAGAACTTAGCTTCTTGTTTTTCTTACTTAAACCGATTCTTACTTCTTGTAAAAATGATTTCATTTTATATCAGGCACAACTAAAAGACGACTAATTGGCATTGAAAATCGTCCTTGTCTTTCCGCATCAGTGCTTTCTTTGGACGTTACCAGTATGTCAGATAGATTTTTAATCATTAATTTTCTTTTTTCTGGCTTCAAGACAAATGCAGCATAAAAAAATCCTGCTGCAATTTCAGCTACTTGAGTAACTGGTCCCTCCATAGATACAACATTTGTTTCGATAGTTACATTTGCTTCTGGAAAAGCCTTATGCGCAAGATTACTTAGGCTTTCAGACCCTCGTATCCGTGGATCACCTAAATCAATCTCTCCATAATTAGGTATTTCTTCTTGCACATAACTATAAATTAAATTGTGTACCTCTGTGTAGCCAGGTGCTGCATTCATTGGTCCATCAACTAATGCTACAAACTGACCCTCAGAAGTTAAAACTCGTCTGACTTCATCTAACACAGGAGCTATCGGGTTCATTAATGTTAAAGCCCAATGACATAACACTATGTCGATGGAGTTATCATTGATTACTGACAAATTTTGTGCTTTTGATTCAATGAGATTAACCCCACTGTTTATAAGGCGAGTCTTTGCTAATGCTAATTCTTCAGGACACATGTCTATACCTTTTAAATTTAAATTTTTATTGCGATCAAATAAGATTTTTAATAATGGCCCAGACCCACAGGCAAGATCTAATACACGTGAACCTTCATTATCAGGTACAAGTTCAGCTAGCCATTCATAACTATTACGTCCAGCTTCATCACGACAAGAACTTGCGCACGCTTCAGTAAATCCAGCATGTTCTTGATGGACAGTTTTTAAATGATCAACTAAAGCATTACCATCAGGATGTAGATTGCGAGCAAGACTGTCAGTCCAGATCGAATTTAGTCCCTTCTGATTATTTATGTGTTTCATGATTTGTCTTTAATTGGCCAACAAATTGGATTTAGTGGACTAGCAGCTACGTCTCCTGGTTTGACATTGGGCATAAATTTCTGCCAGTCACCAGAGACCATCGTAGGTGCATTAATTACTTTCGCTCCATCTCGGTAATAAGTATTGGCTAGGGCCACTCGGCTACGATTAGTACGGTTGCGTGAAGCGGTATGAAAATTTAAATTATGATGAAAGCTAACTTCGCCCAGTTCAAATGGAGTTTCATTCACACTTACATTATTTTTTGAAAAAACATCTGTGACCCCACGGTCATATCCAGTACCAGTCTTTTCAAACGTAACAGCGTTAACTAATTTGTGGACATCGAGTGGATAGGCAAAAGAGAGTGGTCCCATCTCAAGAGGGATTGCTTGTGCTGGCGCCCAAGCGGTAACTACGTCATTAGTATCTAGCGGAAAATGATGATCGTCGAAGTGCCATGGGGTACGACCACAACCAGATTGTTTAGCTAGTACATTATCATGGTAAAGTCTAACAGCTGGTACTTCAAGAAGATTTGCTGAAATTTGTCCTAGACGCGGTGATAATACATAAGCACGAAGGAGTGCATTGTCAGGCCAAATCATTTCAAGATTAAGGAAACGGTCATGTGCTCCTTTATCTGGATCAACCTTAAACTCTTCTTTTAATAGATTAATTAACTCAGCTCGAAGTTTTAGCACGGCCCCGGGTGAGAAAACCTTCTTAAGTTTTATGAAACCATTTTTTTTAAAAAAATCAATTTGATCATTAGTTAAATGGTAGGGCTCAGCTAATTCTGATATAACTTCATCATCACTGGGTATTGCAATATCTGGTAATGGATCGGCATTAATGATTTCATCTTCTTTAAAATCATTATCTGCAAGACTAACATACCAGTCCCACCAGGCCTGATTGTCCTTATCCCATGGTTTACTGATATCGGCAGTATCAGATATTTTAGAATTTAAATTGTCATTAGAGTTTGTCATTCAAGCTGTTCTTATAGTTTTATTTTTTATTAGTAAGAGCGCGTTTTGACATAGGTTATTTTATTCATCTCAAAAAACTCTAGTTTGTTGTTCAAACTTTTTATTGTTCTGCTTGATTATTATCTAATGTTTCAGGAGTATCAGGATCTAATTCTAATCCAGCTGGAGTAATTGTTGCTGGAACTGAAGTAAAAGTAGAGTCAGGGTTTTCTGCAGCAGCTCTAACATTCATTCTATAAACACCAAATATTCCAATTATAATATGTGCAATTATTAAGAATACAAATAAACCATTTATATCAAACCAGTTCATAAAAAGTGAACAAATAATTGGTCCACTTATTGCACCAATTCCAAATATAAATTGTAACCCACCACCTGCAGCCACAAATTTTTCTTTAGGCACAAAATCATTTGTATGTGCAAGGTTAAGGGAAAATAATGGAAGACATAAACCTGCGTATAACCCAACTACTATAAAAAATATAATTTTACTTATTGTTAAATGAATTGATAAGTACATATTTGTAAGATCTTGACCACCAAAAATAATTGCAAGAAAAGAAAAAAAAGCACTAAGAAATGTAACAGCAACTATTACTTTTCTTCTATCAAGCTTATCTGAAAAATAACCAATGGGACCTTGAAACACAACACCAGCCATTGTTGCTATAAAAAGTAAAATTGAAGTTTCAAATAATGTAAAATTAGCCTTTGTAGCATATACGGCCATTAAAGAAAAAAAAGCTGAATGTATTAAGCCTGTGCAAAAAGAACTTACAGTTCCTAATGGAGAAATTACATATAATTCTTTTACACTTATCGTTCCTATTTTTTTAAATTTAGGAGCAGATCTTTTTGTTAAAAGAATCGGAACTAGAGCTAAAGATAATAATACTGAAACTAAAATAAATGGTTCATAATTTGTAGGATCACTTACGTTAAGTAAAAGCATACCTATTCCTAATCCGGTATAAAGAATTATCATATAGGCTGATAGTAGTTGTCCTCTATTTTTATTTGTAGCTCTATCATTCAACCAACTTTCAGTTACTATGTAACAACTAACCAAACTAATTCCTGTTATAAATCTACTTAAAGTCCACATTACAGGATTAACGTAAACTGCTGCTAACAATGCGCTTAAAGAAGCTAATGATGCAAAAGCTGCAAATACTCTAATGTGTCCAACTTTTTGTACTAATTTTGGAGTAGTGTTTGATCCTAAAAAATATCCCATAAAGTAACCAGACATAAATATACCAGTTGTAATTACACTAAAATTTTCAACAACTGATCTGATACCCATTAATTGCATTTGGAGACCATGAGCAATCATAATTGTTCCAATTCCAATAAATAAAGCCCATGATCTAGTTACTTCTTTTTGCATATATATATTTTTCTGATTATTACTTGTTTATAATTTTGCAAGTAATTAGTTATTATTTATGTTTTTTTTAAGGCTAGAAATGAATGAATTGCAATTGTTAGAATGATAACTGCCCCACCTAAAATAGTTTCTAAACTAGGCTGTTCTTTAATTACCATCCAAACCCATACTGGACCTAGTATAGTTTCAAGTAGAAAGAAAAGATTAACCTCTGCACCAGTTATAAATCGTGGAGCTATAGTTACTAAAACAAAAGGTATAGCTACACACATTACACACATTAAAGGTATGAAAATGATATCATTACCTGTCAATGTGAAGCTCTCTACAAAGAAAAATGCAAATATTGCAACACATAATTTGCCAATTACAGCTGATGGAACAAGATCTCTATCTTTAGCATATCTTGCTAAAGTAGCATTACAAGCAAGACCAAAGGCAGTAACCAGACCAAAGAAATCACCTAAAAAGTTACCTAAATTTAAGGAATCATAAAAGATATAAACACAAGCAGCAAAGGTAATAAGTATTGCAATCCAAGTTTTTTTATCTGGGGCTTCTTTTAAAAATATAGCCCCCAATATAGCTGATAGCATTGGAGCTAAAGCAATCATTACCAAAGTATTAGCAACATTAGTATTTTGGATAGATAATATAAAAGTAATATTGCACGCAGAAAAACTAAAAATATAAAATATTCCTGGATAACCTATTCCAAATAGTTTTTTTAAAAAATTTTTATTATAAAAAATTAATGTACCAATTAAAACAACCACAAAAGGTATTGCTCCTCTATAAAATAGCATTCCCCATGTTTCTATGTTCGATAATCTAATCAGTAAAGAATCAGGAGTGATTAGAAAAACCCCAATAAATGCTAAAAGTGAACCTTTTTGTTGATTTGATAATTTTTGAAACATAATAATTTATATAGAAAAAGCTTAATTAGAGTAAGGCTTTCTTGAAAATATTCTTCTTACCATTGGTTCAAAATGTTCCAATGGTAAGGACATGTAATTAGGATCAAAAGATCCTTGATCGTATTTTTCACAAAAATCAATAGTTGCTTGATAATATTTATGGTCTTTATATTTCTCCCTTTTATTTCTGTTCCCACCTAAATGATGTGCATAATAATATAATTGAAATTCTCCATGTTTTTCAACTATCCAATGAGTTTTTTCTGAAACATAAGGTTTTAAAATTGCTGCTGCATACTCTGAGTGGTTCATTGGAGCCAATTCATCTCCAATATCATGCAAAAGTGCTGCAACTATTATTTCTTCGTCTTCCCCCTCTCTTAAAGCTTTGGTTGCGCTTTGAAGAGAGTGTTCTAATCTTGAAACTTGATATCCTTCTAAAGTCTGAGTTAATCCTGACATAAACTTAAGAATTCTATCAGCAGTTCCCTCAATATATTTTTTTTCATGTTTATCTAAAAGCAAGTAGTCTTCTTTAGTACCGTGTTTCATCTCTGTAAATTTAACTTTGCTCATAACTAATTATTTGATCCAGTACTTAATAAAGAAAGTTGTGTAATTTTATCATCACCTAAATTATCTATTGGTTTAACTGGATAATCACCAGTAAAATAGTGATCTGTTAATTGAGGGTAATTTTTATTTCTACTTTCAAATCCAATCGCCTTATAAAGTCCGTCTATAGATAAATATTTTAAACTTTTTGCTCCTATATATCCGCAAATTTCATCATTATTTTTATTTGCTGCTAAAAGTTCTTTTTTTGTAGGGGTATCAACTCCATAGAAATCAGGATATCTAATTTCAGGACTAGCTATTCTTACATGAACCTCCTTAGCTCCTGAATCATATAACATTTTTACAATTTTATAACTTGTTGTTCCTCTAACTAATGAATCATCTACTAAAATAACTTTTTTATTTTTTATTGATGTTTTATTAGGATTTAATTTAAGTTTAACTCCGAGACTTCTAATTTTTTGAGAAGGTTCAATAAAAGTTCTTCCAACATAATGATTTCTAATTAATCCTAATTCAAAATTTTTATTTGCTTTTTGACTATATCCCAATGCTGCTGCATTACCAGAGTCTGGAACTGGCACAACAACATCTCCTTCAACATTATCCTCTTTTGCTAGTTGAATACCTAAATTTTTCCTATATTCATATGCAGTTTTGCCGTTTAAAATACTATCCGGCCTAGAGAAATAAATATATTCAAACACACATGGCCGAACTTTTTGTTTTGGAAATGGTCTAATACTTTCAATTTTATCATCTTCAATTAAAACAATTTCTCCATTTTCAACTTCTCTTAAATATTTTGCACCTATTATATCTAAAGCACAACTTTCTGATGCTAGTACATATGAATTTTTTAACTTTCCAATAACTAATGGTCTTATTCCAAAAGGGTCCCTAACTCCTATCAACTTTTTTTGAGTTAGCATGACCAAAGCATAGCCCCCTTGTATTTGAAACAGTGCTTCTACAATCTTATCTATAGTTTTAGTTCTTTTCGATTTAGCAATTAGTTGAACAATAGTTTCGGTATCAGATGTAGTATAAAAAATAGCACCTTCTTTAACTAATTTTGATCTTAATTTTATTGCATTTGTTAAGTTTCCATTATGAGAAATGCTTATTCCGCCTGCATTTGTATCTGCAAAAAAAGGCTGAATATTTCTTAATGTTGTGCCTCCAGTAGTACTATATCTATTATGGCCGATAGCATATTTTCCTGTTAAATTTTTTAATACTTTTTCTTTATTAAAATTATCCCCAACCAAACCAAATCTTTTTTCAGAATGGTATTGATCACCGTCAAAAGTTACGATTCCACATCCTTCTTGGCCTCTATGTTGAAGAGCATGCAATCCTAGCGCTGTAAGAGCAGATGCATCGTTATTATTACTAATACCAAATACTCCACACTCTTCTTTAATCTTAGGACTAAAGTTCTTGAACTTTTTCTTTTGCATCGTTGTAATTTTCTTCATTTGGAAATTCTTTAATTAGATAATTACTACCTTTTTCTACATATGCAAAGGTAAACGATTTTTTAAAATCCATTGGCCACTTATCATAATTATAAATTATACTTATAGTTGAAAATATACATACACAAATTACGTAAGACCTTAAAAATCCAAAAAAGAATCCAAATATTTTGTCTAAAGTTCCAATGCCAGAGTAAGTCACAGCTTTACCTATGCCTTTGTTTATCATTAATATTAAAAAAATTATAATAACAAAAATTCCTACACCAAGAATGATATCTAAAACATATTCGCTATCAATCATGCCTTCAACCAAAGGCTTAACTCTAGGAAAAATTATCAGAGTTATTATATAAGCTAGTAACCATTTTGATGCTGCAAACAAACTTAAAACAAAACCTTTTTTAGTACATTTAACTAAAGATAGTATAGTAAGAAAAATATAAATTAAATCAAAACTAGAAATACTTTCAAAAATCTTAAAAAATTCTTCCATTAAAAAATTTATTTATCTCCAAATGGTTTAAATACTAGTAACAAAGATGGTAGTAAGGTTAATACAGATATCATTGCTAATAGCATAGCAATACCAGTAAATATTCCAAAATATATAGTAGGTATAAAATTAGAAAAAACTAAAATTGAAAAACCAAAAATAATAGTTATTGACGTATTTAATATTGCAACACCTACTGTTGAATGACATTTTATTAAAGTTAATTTGTAATCATTTATTTTGTTATATTCTTCTTTAAATCTATAAATATAGTGAATACTATTATCCACAGCAATTCCTATGGTTATTGCTGCAATAGTTATTGTCATCATGTCTAAAGGAATTTTTGCTATACCAATAATTCCTAGTATGAAAAAAGCTGCCATAAAATTTGGAACAACACCAATTAAAGATAATTTAATATTTTTAAATAAAATGAAAAACATTACAAATATTCCAATCATAACGAAACCAAGAGTTAAAATTTGTGATTTAAATAAGCTTTGTAGTAAATTATTAAATAGAATAAGTACTCCAGCCAACCTATATTCTTCTTTATTTAATCCTAGTTTATTTTCTAAATCGTATTTAATCTGATTTATAAGTTCATTTCTTCTAAGACCTTCATTAGAATCTTTAATTCTTAGGTTAATTCTTGCTTCTGAGTCTTTTATTGAAATATATGGATCTACTATATCTTTTTTAATTGAATCTGGAATTTTAGAATAAAGAACTCCCATTTCGAGGCTTCCAAGTGATTTATTATCATTTAATTGTGTTGCAACTTGAATTATAGATGAAAAAGATAATACTTTACCAACAGCAGGTAAATCATCTAAATACCTATGAACTTTGTCAATTTTATCTATTTTATCTTTAGTAAACCAATACTTTGATTCATCTTCTTGAGTTTCATCTTCCTCCCAATCATCGTCTTCGCTTAAATCATCGTTATCATTATTTTTTTTTGGAAACTTTATAATTACTTCAAGAGGAGTGGTTCCACCCAATTTATCATCTATAAGTTTCATACCTTTGTAAATTTCAGTATTTTTATTAAAATAGTTTATAAAGCTATTTTCTACTTCCAGACGAGAAATTCCAAAAATACTTATAAAAAAAATTAATGCACTTATAATAAAAATTAAACTTTTATTGTTAATTGAAAATTTTCCTAATAGGCCTGTAAAAATTGAATTTCTATTTTCATTAATATTCACACTTACATTAGGAACAAAACTTATTAAAGTTGGTAACAAGCTAAAGGTAATAATAAATGAAACAGTTAAACCTAACGTCATCATCCAACCAAAGTCTATAATTGGTTTTATTTCACTAAAAATTAAAGAAAGAAATGCACAAACTGTTGTTAGAACAGTATAAAAAATTGGCCAAAACATTTTACTAGTTGTTTTAAGAATTATTTCTTTTTTACTCAAATTAGGTTTTTCTTTGTATAGTTGTAAAAATCTTGTACTCATATGTATATTCATTGCCATAGTTAAAATTAGCATCAGCGCAATAAAATTTGATGATATCACAGTAACTTTCCAACCTAACAAACCAAGCAGTCCAATCATTATTATAACTGAAAAAAAACAACTGCTTATTGGAACTATAATCCAAACGATTTTTCTAAATACAAACCAAAGTGTTGCAATAATAAATATTAAAACACCTATACCAAAAATAATAATATCATTTTTTATAAAAGACATCATGTCATCGGCAATCATAGGAATTCCTCCCAAATGTATTTTGCCCACATTTTCATATGATTTTATTATTTTCCTTATTTCGATAATGTTTTGATGGTTTTTTTTCTTTAAATTATCTTTATAAATTTCTATTTCTTTTTTACTTTTAAATTCTTTGGGAATTTTATTTTTTTTTATATTTACAATTATTCCACTTGTTTTACCATCTTCGCTAATAACAAAGTTTCTGAAAACTGGACTATTTAAAATTTCGTTAAATCCTTTATTTTTGTCAATTCCATCACTTTTAAGTGTGCTAAAATTTTGCAATCTTTCTGTTAATGTTTTATCTGTACTATTTAAAAGAGGTATATCTAAAATTGTTATAACACTATGTACCCAATTTAAACTTTGAATTTTATATTTTAAACTAAGTAAATTATTAATAGAATTTTCTGAGACCATACTTTCATTGGGTGTATAGGTTAAAATAAGGAATTCTTTAGAGCTGTATCTTTTTGTTATTTCTTTTAAGTATTTAAGATCTGGGTCTCCATCAATTAATAAAGTTTCTGATGATGCATCAAGTCTAAAATCTTTAGAAAAAAAACTAAAGCTTACAAGGCAAAGCAACAAAATTGCAAAAATTATCTTTGGTTTCTCAATTATATTTTTTTGGTAAAAATGTGAAAACATCTATTACCAACTTATATAATTAAAATTAGCTATTTTGAATATCTTTAAATTTGGTAAACATAGCCTCAAATTCAAGCATAATATTGCCGGTTGGTCCATGTCTTTGTTTTCCTATTATTATTTCTGCTAAATTTGAAACTTCGTTCATTTTAGATTGCCATTCAGCATGCTCAACTGTTGCCGGTCTAGGCTCCAGTTTTTCTAGGTAATATGCCTCTCTGTAGACAAACATAACTACATCCGCATCTTGTTCGATAGATCCAGATTCTCTTAGATCTGATAATTGTGGTTTTTTTATATCTCTAGATTCCACTGCTCTTGATAATTGTGAAAGAGCAAGAACAGGAACAGATAGTTCTTTTGCTAAAGCCTTTAAACCCTGGGTAATTTCTGAAATTTCTTGAACTCTTCCGTCTCTAAAGTTAGCTGCTTTCATTAACTGAATATAATCAATTACCACCATGTCTAAACCATAAAGTCTTTTTATTCTTCTTGCTCTATTGCTTAATGATGCAATAGTTATTGCAGGTGTTTCATCTATATAAAGAGGCAGTTCTGAAATATTTTTTGAAGTTTCAATAAATTTATCAAATTGATCCTCTGATATCCTTCCTCTTCTAATATCATTCGATTTGATTCTAGATTGTTCTGCTAAGATTCTAGTCGAAAGCTGTTCGGATGACATCTCCAGAGAAAAAAATGCGATAGTAGATTTTCTACCATCCTCTTGAATTTTTTTTGCCGCATTAAATGCAATATTAGTTGCTAATGCAGTCTTACCCATTGAAGGTCTTCCTGCTATAATTAATAAGTCGGATTTATGTAATCCTCCAAGTCTATCATCAAGATCAGTTAGTCCCGTCGGAACTCCAACAATTCCTTCATCATTTTTATAAGCATTAGATGCCATTTCGATAGTCATTTTCATTGCTTCGTCAAATTTTACAAGTGAAGAACTAAAAGATCCTTTTTCAGCTAAATCAAATAAAGACTTTTCAAAATTTTCTATAATTGATTGACCATCACTATCAAGATCATTTAACTTTGCAGTATCTATAATATTTTCTGAAATTTTAATAAGCTCTCTTTTTACAAATAGATCATAAACTAATTTAGAATATTCAATTGTTTGACGTACAGATGTAGAAAATTTAGTAATCTTAACTAAATAATCAGGTATATTAATTTCATCTTTCTCATTTTCAAAATAGTTTTTAAGAGTTATGGGGTTAGCTAGCATACCACTATAGATTAGTTTTTCGATAGCATTAAAAATCTTTTGATGCATGGGGTCATAAAAATTTTTACTGGAAACAACCATATTTATTTCATCAAATAGCTCATTAGAAACTAGAATAGATCCTATTATGGATTGTTCAGCTTCTATATTGTTAGGAAGTTCATTTATTTTATTTTGGACTAAGTTAAATGTGTTAACCATAGTTTTAACTAATAAAATTTTAAGGCTAATACAATACTAAATATTGCTTGGGGAAAAAATTGTATAATTATTTATTATCTTCTGTAATAACTTTAATTGATATTTCTGATTGAATCTCTGGATGAAGATTAACATTAACCTTAAAGTTACCAATTGTTTTAATTTCTTTAGCAGGTTGTATTAAAGAAGGATTTATTTTGATATTTTCTACATCATTTAAAATTTTTGCAATTTCAGTAGGCTTAACTGATCCGTACAACTCATCGTTTTCAGTCGCTAGTTTTTTTACTATAAATTCTTTTTTTTGAATTTTTTCATGAATAGATTTTGCTTCTTTCTTTTTTTCCTGGTCTTTTTTTGAAAGATCAATTTTTATTTTTTCAACTTCCTTTATATTTTCTTTTGAAGCAAATAATGCTTTTTTTTTTGATATTAGAAAGTTTCTAGCAAATCCTCTTTTGACATCAATTACATCACCAATTGATCCTATTTTACCAACATTTTCTAATAAGATTACTTTCATTATATTAAAGCTAAGTTTCTTGCTCTTTTTATCGATAAAGATAATTCTCTCTGTTTTTTCTGACTTACTGATGTAATTCTTGATGGTAATATTTTCCCATTTTCAGTAGTATATCTTTTTAAAAGTTTTATATTTTTATAATCTACTATAGGTGCACTCTTTCCAGTAAGAGGACATTTTTTTTTAAATTTATATTTTTGATTTTGAAAAATACTTAGTTTAGCAAAATTATTTTGATAAGATTTTTTTTTATGTGGTTTTCTTTTCATTCTTTAGTTTGATTTCTCTTTATATTCATCATTTTTTTTTTCGAAATAATTTGTATTTAAATCAAGTTTTTTTACTTTTACCGTCAAATATCTTAGAAGATTTTTGTCTAATTTTTCATTTTTTTCAAGCTCACTTATAGTCTTGCCTTTTCCTTCAATCTTAAAATGAATGTATATTCCTTTCTTATTTCTTTTTATCAAATAAGATAAATTTAAAAGACCCCAGTTTTCAGTTTTTATTATTTTTCCATCATTTTTAAGAACTAAATTAGAGTATTTTTCCTCTATTTGCTTTAGTTGACTTTGACTTGTGTCTTGCCTAGCTATAATTGTATGTTCGTAAAAGTTCATATTTCAATGTTATAGAAAAAAGGGATATACTATTATAAAAATTTAAATACAACACAAAAAACACTAAAATTTAATAGTAATTTCTATGTTTTCGGTAATTTTTCCAGGCCAAGGTTCACAATCTGTTGGAATGACTAAAGAACTGTATGATAATTTTGCTTATATCAGAGATTTATTTCAACAAGCGGATGATGAATTAGGTTACTCAATTAGCAAAATAATATTAGATGGTCCAAAAGAAGATCTAGATTTGACAGAAAATACTCAGCCAGCAATTTTTTTAGCGAGTTATTCAATATTTAAAATGATTATAAACGAAAGTAATATTAGTTTGGAAGATGCAAAATATTTTGCTGGTCATTCACTTGGAGAATATTCAGCTCTTGCAGCTAGTGAATCTATAGATTTTAAAAAAGCAATAAAGTTATTAAATAAAAGAGGTA